>SOJB01000010.1 GCA_004376695.1 Dehalococcoidia bacterium
GGGTTGGCGGATCAGAGGTCACCGGAACGACAGTGTTGGCAATCTGCCCGTTGAGCCTGTCTCCCTTTCTGGAGCATATTACGTACAAACCATAGCTGCAGCTATGTAGAGCCTTGAGATTCACGATTAACCTCCTGTCAAGTTCGTTTAGATAACGCTTACTTATACTCTATCCAATGACCAGTGTTCTGTCTTGGTAAACCACCCGGCGGGGTCACTTAAATACCCATAGGCATCGGAGACTGCAAGCTGATGTCACCGTTCGTCGCCCGCCAGGGCATCATAGAACCGCGTTACTAGCCAGTAGTCCCAGTCTTATTATGATGTCTCACTCTTCTTAAGAAACTCCTCCACTTTAGCCACCAGGTCCCTCGGTCTGATAGGCTTCACAATATACTCGGACACCTCGAATGGAAAAGGCTGGCCCAACGACTCTGAAAAGCTGGTCAATGCCAGGACAGGAATCTTGGCAAGGGATGGGTCCTTTCCGAATTGGTCGGCAAAGGTAAAACCGTCCGCTACCGGCATCAAAATATCCAAAACGACCAAATCAGGTTTCTCTTTTCTTGCTTTTTCTAGACCCTCCTGCCCATTGTAGGCCACAATCACCTCGTAGGCTTTACTTTCCAGAGCCCCGCTCATGACCTTGATAAGGTCAACATCATCGTCAACAAGTAGAATTTTCGGCCGCTGTTTCATATTTAGTCACCTCCTTAGCAGTTCAATCTGAGACCTTACACGGGTTGATTTTACTCAGGATTCCGGCCCAACCGCCCGTTTTTCGGTAAAGTAAAGGTAAATCTGCTACCCTTACCAGTTTCGGGACAGGGACTTTCAACCCAGATCTTCCCTCCATGGGCCTCGATTATTCTCTTCGATATGGACAACCCTAATCCGGTTCCTTTCTTTCCCGCATTGCTCCCTCTGAAAAAATCATCAAAAAGCCGGGGAAGCTCACCAGGTGGTACACCGATTCCAGTATCTATTACTTCAACTGCTATCTCGTTATCACATTCCTTCACCCTGACAAGTGCCGTGCCTTCACGCGTATAATTAATAGCATTGCTTATCAAGTTATTCAACACTTGTTGCAGTCGCCGGCTTGATGCGTAAACCGTGGGCGAGCTTTCGGGCAGTTCAACCTCCAGTGCTATCCCTTTCTGCCTTGCCACACTATCGAGGCCCACCACTGCTTGTTTAACCACCGTGCTGAGAGAGAGTTCCTGCATCTCGCGCGTAAGCTGGCCAGCTTCGATACGAGGTATGTCCAGCAGATCGGTAATCAGTGTCAGAAGCTCATCAATCCTTCTGATGCCCCTTTGCATCAGGTCCGTCTGCCCGTCAGTAATATCGCCGGTGTATCCATCCACTATATAGGACAGCAGGCTCTGGGTAGCAACCAGTGGCGATTGGAGATCATGAGCGACAACACTGAGAAAGCGGACAAACTGGCGTCTCTCCTCTTCCAGTTTGTCCACTTCAGTAAAGCACTGTTCGAGCTTCCTCGCATTCTCCAGGGCAATAGCACCTAGATTGGCAACCGCCTGCACGAAATATATCTCATCAGCCGTGAAGTCGTGCTGCGTTGCGGTGTACACTCTTATCACTCCCACTACGTCGCTTTTGAGCAGCACCGGCGCTGAAAGCATAGATGCGATACCCTCTTGTTTAGCCTGTTCTCTGTACTGGACTCTCTCATCCTCGGTTGCGTTCAATATGGCAACTGGCTTCCCTTCCAACGCCTGGGAAATGCTCTTGTCAGCAGACAAAGGGCCCTTGCGGACATACCAATCGCTCAATCCGTAGGCCACTGTATGAAGCAAGGCTTCCCGGTCTGGCGTAAGGAGCATTAATGAGCATCCCTTGGCTTTCAGTGCCTCGGCAACGGTTTTCACGATAGCTTCAAGCACACTCTCAGGAGTACCAGCTGAATTCACTACAGCTGCTATTTCGTAAAGGCTGCGGTAGTATCTCTGTGTCAGACTCACCATTGTATTACCCCATCACGGATGCCACCACCAAGGTGAAGTTGAAACCTATGCCCTGCGCCAATATTATACTATGAAACCGTCTGCATGCTCATCGCATTACTGCGCTAACTTCAAACCGGGTCCAGGGCAGGCCGTCCGCTCTGGACTATGGCCTCTGCACAGTTCTTATCAAGCCGCCGCTGCGGTCCCTTATATTCACTGTCAGAGGCATCCGGCCGGGCAGGGCATGAGTAGCACAGGCTAGACACGGGTCGTAGGCTCTGAACGCCATCTCCACCATATTAAGGAAGCCTTCCTTAACCTGTGGTCCCTTCACAAATTCCATGGCTGCCTTTTTGACGGACAGGCATATAGGGGCCGCATTCTGTTGGGTCGCTACGATAAGATTCACTTTTGTAGCTCTTCCCTGAGTATCAGCCTCATAATGGTGGATTAAGGTTCCCCGCGATGCCTCGACACAACCGATGCCCACCTTGTTCAATTTGAGATCCATATTGCGTATGTCTTTGCTGGTCAGCAGCGGGTCATTGGCGATTCTCTGCATATGCTCTGCAGCCTGGATAGCTTCAATCAACCTTGCCCAGTGGTAAGCGAGAGTATGATGACTAGGTTTGCCGCCCAGTATGTCAAACATCGTCTCATACTCTCTCTGTGCCAGGGGCGTTAACATGCTATCGGCGGCATTCAACCTTGCAAGGGGCCCTACACGATATAAGGACGTTGTCTCACCCTCGGTCAGCCCTCTCCAGCCTATCTTCCTCAAGTGAGTTAGCCTTACATATGTCCATGGTTCAACCCACTCTCCAATGTAATCAACATAATCGTGATAATCAAACAGGGCATACTCCTCGCCTTTTGGACCAACTACCCTGCACTTACCTTCGTAAAAATTCAACCGGTTATTCTCATCGACCAATCCCATGTAATAGGTGTTTAGCTTGTAAGCGTCGTTCAGGACGATATTCAGGTACTCCTTGTTATCCAGGACAACCTGTTTGAATAACTCGAGGGAAAACTGGCAAAATTCGACACAGAAATCGGCGGTCTCGCGCATCCATTTTCTGTCCTCCTCGGTGATTCCCATGGAGACTCCGCCGGGCAAGCCACCTTCGGGATGAGGAGCCTTGCTGCCAATGTGCCGGATTATCTCACGGCATCTTTTCCTTGCCTCTATGACCTTGCCGCCGATTTCCAGTCCAACCTTCTGCACGACACCGAGAATATTCCGCTCTGCCGGGTCAGCAGTGGGCCCAAGCACGAAATCAGGGGCGGAAAGTATATAGAAGTGCAGCAGATGGTCTTCCACTATGAAGGCATTGTAATGAAGCTGTCGTATCAGCTTGGCAGTGGGTGTTGGCTCTACTCCGTACAGGTCATCCAGCGCCTTCACCGATGCCATATTGTGGGGAGTTGGACAAACGCCACAGATGTTGGCCATAATCCGCGGCAACTCCTCCACAGGTCTGCCCAGGCAGAAAATCTCAAACCCTCTGAGCTCCACCACCTGCCAGTAGGCATCTTCTACATTGCCCTGATCATCCAGGAAAATCTCGATTTTGCCGTGTCCCTCAAGCCTGGTTATTGGGTTTATAGTTATCCTTTCGCTCACATTACACCTCTTTCCTATCTAATCTATTTATCAACCCGCTTCTTCTGCAATATCGAGGCAGGAAGTGAGAATCGATAAAGATATCCCACAGGGTCGATAAACTGGTTCACAATTGTCGCTACCTCTTCATCACTCTCTGCATCCAGAATCGATGCCATGGTGGAGACGAATTTAGCCCCGGAATCTTCGACTCCCTCCACAGGGCCAAAGCAGCCCCGGCATGGGATATTGATATTCATGCAGGCTTCCCCGCAGCCATCACGAGTGGCAGGGCCCAGACAGATTATTCCCTGAGCCAGAAAGCAGGTATCGGGATCGGCCTCCACTTCATGAATCCTCTTGATCTCCTTTATTGATATCTTATCCGGCTTCGATTGGTTACGCTTACAGCTGTCACACAAGGCTCTGTGAGGTGCTAAGGTTGAGCCTTTGGGAGGAAGTTTATCTTCCAGAACTGCGCTCAAGGCATACATCACCGAATATGCCGGTGGAGGGCATCCAGGCAGGTAATAATCGACATCGATGATGTCATTCAGTGCGTAAACACGGTCATAGAATTCGGGCAGAGTAAGCTCTTTTCCATTGACACGAGATATTGTCTGGGGATAGTTGCCATTGGGGTTAACCACAGTTGGGGCATCACGATAGACCCAGTTGAAGATGTCTTCCTTTGTCGCAAGATTAGCCAATCCGGGTGTTCCACCAAGGCAGGCGCAGGCACCAAAGGCAAGAACTAGTTGCGACTTCTCCCTCAGTAGCTTTGCTATCTCTTCTTGTTCGGAGTTTCTGACATGTCCGTTGACCACACTCAACGCGATCTCACCATTCTTCATCCCTTTGACACTGTGATACTTGAAATCCATCGCCACCGGCCACAGAATAATATCAACCGCAGCTGCCACGCGAAGGAGTACTTCATTTATATCGACTACCGCCTCGTCACAGCCGCCACATGACCCCAACCAGCAAATCGCTATCTTCGGTTTGGCCATCTCATTTCCCTCCTCTGGCTTTAACTGTCTCTTTTTGCCTCTTCTCCGTAACCGGACTCCTCTTTGCCGGACCCAGTTTTGCCAATTCCTTTCTCATCTCCTCCGCCAGCTTCGGGATTCTTTTCCCCTCAGGGTCAATAGATAGCTCTATCCTGATCCTTTCCTTCTCTATGCCGAGGGACTCTAACAGCTTGCGAATCAGATATACTCTCTTTTTTGCCTCGTAGTTGCCGTCCTGGTAATGGCAGTCCCCTTCCGGGCAACCAAGTATCAGAATCCCGTCGGCCCCTTGTTTGAACGCATCAAGCATATGCGTGGCATCAATCTTTCCTGTGCAAATGATGGGCACCCAGTTATCTATCTTGCTTGAGAGTGTATCTTCATCCGTCAGGTAACCCCAGCTAAACTTGCAGGAAAAACACACTAGTTTAGGTTCATATTCGCTCAATATTATCCTCCTAAAGGAAATTCCGGTCTGAACGCTATGTCAGAGACGAGTATACTGCATCTATTCTCTCTGCTGTGTCATCGTCGACCATTGTTCTTGCTTCAGATGGGCAAGCCACAACGCACATGCCGCAGGACTTACACCTGAACATATCCGTTTCGGATACGATTTTACCGCCGGAGCTAATCAAATGAGCCGAGTAGTAGTTGCAGACATAAACACAATGGCCACAGCCGCTACACTTCGCTTCATCCACCTCAACTGGACTCAAAGACTTCTGAAAACCAATCGAGACGCAGGCTTTGCATGACAGGCACGGCCCGCAAGTAACACATCTTCTTGCCTCTTCTATCGCCTCTTTCAGCGTAAAGCCTTGCTCAAAAATCTTGAAGTGCATTCTGTCTTCTGGCGGCATCCAGGGTACCTCAGGCTCACGCTTATAGTCTCTCCTTATGGGAATCTGATAGCCCTCATAATCCTTTCTTCGCCCCTCCTTCATGTCCACACCCCTCAGATATCTATCAATCGATTCAGCAGCTGCAAGCCCCTCACCCATAGCTTCCACCATGAAGCCAACTCTTCTAACGTCACCACCTATGAATACCCAGGGCTTGCTCATGCTCTGCAATGTCAAGTGGTCAAGATCGAATCTACCATGTTCGTCGAATAGGCCTTCCTTGTGAAGCAGAGGCATATCAGGCGCCTGTCCCACTGTGATTATGAGTACATCACCCTCCAAATCTATGCAGTCCTCACAAGCAAATCTTGGATTGAATCCTTCTTCGTTAAAGACGCTAACGCACAGCGGACAGTTAATCCCCTTAAATCTGCCGCTCTCTCCCATGATTTCTCTTACACCGCGGCTATGGATTATCCTTATGCCCTCCTCCCAGGCTCCGCGGGTTTCCTCTTCGTCAGCGGGTATACCATCTCTGTGGTCCTTATCCTCACGTTCAAGTGCCACGACCGTCACTTCTGCGCCATGCCTCCTTGCTGACCTGGCCACATCAAAGGCTACATTTCCACCACCTGTGACTATTACGCGCTTGCCTGTGAAATAATCCGGCGGGATGTTGTTGTGACTGACTTCGTACAAATAAGTGTGACCGTACATTACACCGGCCAGATCCTGCCCCTCCAGAGATTGCCTCTCAAAGGTCAGAACTCTGGGAGTCGGTAACCCGGTTGCGAGAAAAACTGCCTTATAGCCCTCGTTCTTCACGCTCTCCAGTGTCAATTCGCCTGCCCCTAGCTTGCTGTTATACTTGACATCTATACCTGCGATTCTTACGAGGTTCTCGACTGTGGTCTGGAGAATATCCTTGGGCAGGCGATAATCCGGTACCAGCCAGAGTGCTCCCCCAAGCCGGTCAGAAGCCTCGATTATCGTTACGTTATATCCTCTCTTGCGTAAATCGTAGGCACACATAAGCCCACCCGGCCCACCACCTATAACGGCCACATTCTCTTTATTTCTGGTAACTTGCATCTCATCCCGTTGCTTCAAATGATCCGTATACACATCTGACAGGTATCTCTTGAGCAGCCTTCTCTTGATTGCGCCGCCCTTTTTGAGGTAGTTGCACTCCAATTCGCAGATTCCACAGATATAGCCGCAAATATTGAAGAACGGGTTCTGATCATAGAGATAATCGCTAATCTGCAATATGCCTTCCCTCGCCAAGTCAGGGTCGTCAGGGAGAAGGGAAATGAGCACGTTTGTTCGTTGGATATCCTCGTTTATTGGGCACTTGATCTCACAGGGGGGCAGACACTGCTTCACTGCCATCTCCACATGAGCAACTCCCGTGGCTTCAGTTTTCCACATATTTAACCTCCTCGTATAGACTGAGATGTAGAAATGTATGTACTGGATACCAGTTCAGTGCCGAAGCACTGATATGATTTTACGAGTATGCAATAGAGGATTTTCAGTTTCCTTCACAAGAAAAGGGCCCCGCGCTAGTACGACAAGCCATAGAAACAGTCAAAGCAAACATACTGGGATTTCCCATGCCAACCCGTGGCGATCCTATTCTTGCCCCTATTTGCACGAGATGCCAATGATATACTCGTTGGACTCGCTTGTCAACGGTGCCCAGGCTCTATGCTTCACTCTGTGAAGAGGTTGCTGCAGAAATGGGCGGTAGAAACCATGAAGACAGAGCAAATCAGATCAGGGAGGGGCTACAGCCCATGGCCAGGAGTCAAAACGATGGCAGCAGGATTCTACCGGGAGTGAAGGCATGCGAAATAGCAGAGATGGGCGAAGGTGAGGAAACGTTAATGATGGAGGTGACTTCCTATTGCTTATTCACGCTCCGTCCAATGACCAGTGTTCTGTCTTGGTAAACCACCCGGCGGGGTCGCTCAAATACTCATAGGCATCGGCGAGTGTAAGATGATGCTCCCGTTCCTCGCCCGCCAGGGCCTCATAGAACCGCTTTTCTATGGCGAAAGTGCTTTCTTCGCTTCGGGATTGATAGAGATTACGAGACTCAATCTCCATGTTCATCGCGATCTTGATAGCCTCGAGTTCAGACTCAGTCACCTTAATCTTATCGCCTAGCGCCTTGGAGGCTTCGGCGAACAGAGATTTGAGTTTCTTCCCTTTCCCGGATGGGGGTTCTGTATCAGGCCAGTTTTGTTCTCGCTTGAAGGTTTCATATATTCGCTCAAACTTCTTGCGGTGATTGTCTTCTTCATTAGCCAGATGCTGAAATAACTCCTCAGTTAGCCTGTTACTGCTTTTCTGGCTTGCCTTCTGGTAGAACTCCTTACCCTCGATCTCCATCCGAACAGCAAGCTGAAGCACCTCTATTATTCTAGCCTGTTCGTTTTCCATTCGGCACACTCCTTCTCAAAAGCTCATGAGTTGATAAGTTCCGTATTATGGCCGCAGCAAATCAGAGTACCGCCACCGATCCCGACCACATAGCTATTCATTATCAGGCGAAACAGAAGAATGGTGAGATTGCCCAATGATATAGCAGAGGCAAATCACCCGTCAAGCAACCCAATGCCTCGCTTACTTTCGAGTGAAAATGCCACCTTCTGCAGCATTCCATCATAAACGCCTTGTAACGGAGCTTCCTCTAGCGGGTTCCAGATAGCTTGTTCCCTGAGTCAGGAAACACGTACCGGGTTCTGCGTCCGGCTCATGAATCCTTTTCCTTTCGCTATCGGCATTCTAACCGGTTTCGATTTGCTGGGCTTACGGCTATCACGTGGGACACTATGAGGGTCAGCTGCCGGGGGCATCTTCTCGGCGAGACCAAGACAGTCTGGGAGAAGAATCAGTTTGCTTCAGCAAGCAGTGATATCGCATCCTGCCATGAACTGATCATGGCATTGAAATAGTTGATTGATGTCCGCCCGTTCCCTCTGGACCGCCGACTCGTGTTCCGGTCAGTCTGTTCTGCTCTCGTCGATAACTGCACCGGTGGCGGACACCAATTGCACTACCATAGGCATCTGTCCCAAGGCATGCGTTGAACAGGAGAGACAAGGGTCATAGCAGCGGATAGCCACCTCAATTCGGTTGAGTATACCTTCGGTTATCTTGTTGTTCCTTATTTGTGTTTTGGCCACCTCATATACCGCTTTGTTCATAGCAGCGTTGTTATTGCCTGTGGCTACGATAAGGTTTGCTTTTTGGATTTTGCCAGTATCGTCTACCCAGTAGTGATGGAACAACGTGCCCCTCGGAGCCTCAATGACACCAACGCCCTGCTCGTTGTACGTGTTCGAGGTCACTATCAAGTCAGTTGAGCATATGTCCTTGTCCTTCAATAGCTGCTGTGTTCGTTCGATGGCATAAAGCAGTTCTATTAGGCGGGCATAGTGATAGTATAATGAACCTTCTACTATGCCGTTTGTGCCCAGTTTCTTGAAGTTCTTGAGTTCAGCGTTGGCTAAAGGAGTGGATATCCCCTGACTGACGTTAAGCCGGGCAAGTGGTCCTACTCGGTAGGTACCCTTGGGATAGCCCATCTTCCTGTAAAACGGGAACTTGAGATAGGACCAATCCTCTACATATTCACTGATTATATCAAGGTAGTTGGACGGGTTGAATTGGTCTTCAAGGACCTTTCCATTTTGGTCAATTAGCCTCAATTTCCCGTTGTAGAGTTCTAGATTGTTGCTTTCATCCACCAGACCGAGATAGCCCGTGGGAAAACTGGCGCAGGTGCACACAAAGTTGCTGTCCTTTTCGTAGTATTCTTTGATTATGCCAATGGCAGCCTGAGCATTGGCGATGGCCGGACCAATCTGTTTCAGGAATTGGTCACGGTCAGCCTTGGATAGAGCTGTATTCATTCCGCCAGGCACAGCACAATTGGGATGAACTTTCTTGCCACCCAGCCTCTGGATTATTGTCTGGCCGAAGCTGCGAAGTTTTACCCCCTTGACGACAAGATCAGGGTTTTCGGCAATCAGCCCGATTACGTTTCTCTTCGCCGGGTCGGCATCCATACCGAGAAGCAAATCGGGACTGGCAAGGTAAAAGAAGTGGAGGGCATGAGACTGGATAACTTGGCCCATGTGCAGTAACTCGCGTAGCAGCTTAGCCGGGCGAGTGAGTTCAACTCCTAAAATATCATCACAGGCTTTGGCTGCGGTCAGATGATGGCTTACCGGGCAGATGCCACAGATTCTCGACGTTATTACCGGCATTTCCCAGAAAACTCTACCCTCGCAGAATTTTTCGAAACCTCGAAACTGCGTTATATTGAACTTGGCATCGGCCACATTGCCTGCCTCGTCCAGATGGATAGTCACTTTGCCGTGTCCTTCAATCCGGCTAACTGGGTTAATCTCGATAGTTTTCTTTACTTCAGAAACCATGTCTTCACCTCTTTTAGTCAAACCGCATCATGTCGCTGGGCAGAACCGGGATTCTGCCTGCCAGTAGTTCTTTCAAGGCATACAAGATAGCTTGAGCTTCTGGCGGACAGCCAGGCACGTAGCAATCTACCTTCACTATATGATTCGCTGGTTTTACCTCGTCCAGGAGTGCTGGAACACCGGGCGGGCTGGGTATTTTGCCTTCATAGGTGCTTTCAGTCTCGATGTATCCGCGTCTTAGAACCTCTTCCTTGTTGAATGTGTTGCGCATGGCGCATACCCCGCCGAAGCACGCGCAATCTCCCCATGCCATAAGAATTTTGCAGTGAGCCCTGAGCTCCTTGAGTACCTCTTCCTGTTCAGTGTTGCCGACAGAGCCTTCCACAATGCCGACGTCTACCGGCACGAATTCCTTTATATCAGTTATGGGGCTCCTGGAGAATTCGATGACCTTGGCTAGGTCGATTATTGCCTCGTCGATATCAAGGAATGACATATGACAGCCAGCACAGCTTTCCAACCAAACCGTAGCCACTTTGACCTTTGCCATGTTATCAACTCCTCCTTATTTTCAGTTGCTATTTCTTCATCTGTTTCGAAATTTCACGCAAGATCTCCGAATCTGCTTTGATGCCAACAGGTGGTTTGATCAGGCGCGAGGTCGATTTGGTTAGACCGTCTAATGTAGTGTATTTTTCGCCTACCTCTGCCCAGCTTGGTGATGGTAATACGACATTGGCTTTTGCTCTTGCAGGTAAGGGATAGCTTGACTGAATGATAATGAACTCCAAGCCTTTGCTGAGGTTGGTCAACTGTGACGCGTCAACGTAGTCGTCAGACAGAAGTAGGTATAAAGCCCTTACATTGCTGCCCGTCAGATTTCTTACGATGGATTGTGACGAGTTGGCTATTCCCATATCCCAGGCGCCACGGCTATTTCCCTTGGGTTTTAGAGAAATGACTTGTAGTTGCCCTTTGTTCCGACTGCTGGCGACAGTTGCCAGGTTCAGAAGGGATTCTATCAGTGCGGGATTTTCCTGTTGCAGAACGCCTTCACCGTAGATGATGACGCTGTGCTTGGCCTTACTGAGCATCTCAGCAGCCTCAGAAAGGTCATCAGTGCCTATCCCAGCTTGCGCACTGCCTTGCTTAACGTTAATATCCTTGAGGGAGGCTGCTATTTCCTTTGTCTTGGCTGAGTCTTTCTTAGTGCCTTTATCGATGATGGCTTTCGATAGGATCTCTAGGGCCAGCACTTGCCTGTTCTCCTTTGGCTTTAACCATAATGTTGCATGGTAAGGGAAGGTATTCTGCGACGGGTGGATGAGGATGAGCGTTGCCTTGTTCCGTCTTGCTGCTCTGGCGATATAGGAACCAACCACAGGATGGCTTTCAAGAGGATTGGCGCCTACTACGATTATGCAGTCGGCCTTAAGTATCTCTTCTAGTGAAGTTTCGATATCCAGCCCTCCCTGAGCTTTATGATGATTTATGCCCCTGGTAATGGTTCTGTAAACATCTCCGTCGAGAGTATCGATTAACTCACTGCCGATGGTCCCGCTTATGAGTTCTTTGAAGGCCTTGAGGGAGTCGTTGCTGGCCTGGCTTGATGCTATGCCAGCTATGCTGTTACCGCCGTATTTCGTCTTCAGTTCGGCAAGTTTCCTGGCGACTACGTCTATGGCTTCAAGTAATGGCCGTGGCTCGAGCTTACCACGACCATTCTTCACCAGTGCCGTAGTGGTCCGTTCGCCCTTCTTGTACAGCGGAGTAAACCGGCCTTTGTTACACAGTATGCCACGCTTGCCAGTGAGGTCAGGGCTGTCGATTCTGACAAGCCTATTATTCTTAACCAGTGCTTCGATTTTGCAGCCGACCCCACATATTGGACATATGCTGTTTACCTTTCGGCACTCTTCGGGCTTGCCTTTATAGGCGCTGTTCTTGGAGAATATGGCACCTGTGGGGCAGACTTGAAAACAGGCTCCGCAAGAAATGCAGGATGAGGCCCCCAAAGGTTGATTAAGGTCGGCGATGACTGCGTCTTTCCAGCCGCGATGTCCGAAGTCCAGCGTGTGAACACCTACAATTTCATCGCAAGTCCTGATGCATCTGCCACACAGAATGCAACGGTTATGATCAATAACAAGGTAATCGTTCACTGAGTCTAGCGGCAAGGCAGGCCAGGAATATGGATAGCGAACATTGTCCATCTGGTATTCGTAGGCAAGGTTCTGGAGTTCACAATCGCCGCTGGCCACGCACTGAGCGCACAGGTGGTTGCGTTCTGTAAACATGAGTTCCAGAATCAGCCGGCGATATTTCTCCAGGTTTTCATTGTGCGTCTGTACAACCAAACCGTCTCGTGCTGGATAAGTGCATGCGGGGACAGGGCGCCTTTCTCTTTCAATATCAACGACGCACATGCGGCAGGCACCGACATCAGTAAGCCCTTTTAAGTGGCACAAGGTTGGAACGTATATATTGTTGGCCTCACATACCTCAAGAACAGTATCACCTTCTCTGCCTTTGACCTGTTTGCCATTGATTGTGAGCGTTATCTCTTTCATGTCTATTCTCCTACCTCAAGGTCACATCTCAGACATCGACTGGCTTCTTCTATTGCTTCCTCAGGACTGTAAGGCAAGACCACGTCCTTAAAGGAAGCTATCTTATCAACGGCGGGAATCTCGGCAATCTTGAGCCGATGCTTTTCTTCAAGCTGTTCTTCAGTGGGCATCACAGAGGGGACCTCTATAGGTTCGTATCCATTGCGTTCGACTAATGGTGAGAGTTCTTCTCCCTGGAGATATCGTCTTATCGAGCAGGCGGCCCTCTGTCCTGCAGCTATCGCTTCGATCACTGTGGCTGCGCCTGTATGTGCATCGCCACCGGCGAAAACTCCTCTGCGGCCGGTGGCCAGAGTTCTTAGGTCCGCTACTATCGTCCCTCCTTTTGCTGCGCCTATCCCGTCTCCTTTCAGGAACGAGGTATCGGGTCTCTGTCCCGTAGCCTTGATAAGCGTATCGACACTCATAGTGTATTCGGAACCATTGATTTGGTGAGGTGTCTTTCTGCCGCTCTTATCAAACTCCTTCAGTTCCATGCGGATGCATTCGACGCCTTCGACTTTGCCGCCATTGCCCACGACCTTTACTGGTGCAGTTAAGCAGTGAAGGTAGATACCTTCTTCCTCAGCAGCCTCGATCTCTTCGACTATTGCCGGCATATCTCTCCTCTCTCTTCGATAGAGGATATGCACCTCTTCAGCGCCTTTTCTCAGTGCTACTCTGGCGGCATCGATGGCCGAGTTACCACCCCCAACGACAGCTACTTTTCCTCCCACCTTAATATCCTTACCCAGATTTGCTTCTCTCAAGAAATCAATGGCATCAAAGACTCCATTCAGGTCTTCGCCGGGGATTCCCATCTTGTCACCTTTATGGGCACCGGTGGCGATAAATACTGCCTGGTACCCGTCTTGCAGCAGGGATTCCACATCATCTATGCGTGTGTTAAGCCTTATATCAACCCCTAGTTTTTTCACCGTCTCGATCTCTCTGTTGAGAACCTTCTTAGGGAGGCGGTATTCGGGTATACCTACTGCCAGCATGCCACCAGCCACGGGCAGGGCTTCAAACACGGTAACCTGGAAGCCTTCTCTGGCAAGGTCCCAGGCTGCTGATAGTCCTGCCGGACCGGCGCCTATGACCGCTACCTTTTCTTTCCTCTTCTCTCTTATCTGAGGGATGTATTCAAGCCGGTGGTCAAATGCATAGTCAGCGGCGAATCTCTTCAGGTGCCTGATTGCAATAGGTTCCTCGATTTGAGTTCGCCGGCATTTGCCTTCGCAGGGATGGTGACATACGCGTCCAACACTCAACGGGAATGGAAGCCGTTGCATAATGATGTTATAGGCTTTCTCGAATTCGCCCGCTTTTATGAGGGCGACATATCCCGGGACATCTAGGCCAACAGGACATGCATGCTGACATGGTGCCTTGAATAGAGCTTGGCAGACCACAGCCGGGCACTTCTTGTCTATGATATGTGCTTCATATTCCTCTCTAAAATGCCGAAGCGTGGTCAGCACTGGGTTGGGTGCTGTTTGTCCCAGGCCACAGATAGAGGCCGAACCGACCATTTCACCGAGCTCTTCCAGTATAGCGAGGTCTTCCATCGTGCCTTTGCCGTCTGTGATCTTGGTCAGGAGTTCAAGCATCTTGGGTATTCCAGCACGGCAGGGGGTGCATTTGCCGCAAGACTCATCTCTGGTGAATTGGAGGAAGAACTTGGCGACGTCGACCATGCAATTATCTTCATCCATTACCACAAGTCCGCCGGAGCCCATGATCGCTCCCAGAGCGGTGACAGCCTCATAGTCGACAGGGGTATTCAAGTGCTCGATAGGTATAACGCCCCCTGATGGGCCACCTATCTGCACTGCCCTGTACTTCTTTCCGTTCGGCATACCGCCGCCGATATCAAATACAATCTTCCCCAAACTCGTACCCAGGGGGACTTCAACCAGGCCGGTGTTGTTCACCTTCCCAACTAGACACAAAGTCTTTGTGCCTTTGCTGGTTGCGGTGCCGACACTGCCGAACCATTCAGCCCCTTTCCAGATTATCTGGGGCACGTTTGACCAGGTCTCCACGTTGTTGAGTGTGGTTGGCTTGTCGAAAAGCCCTTTGTTGGCCGGAAAAGGCGGTCGCTGGCGAGGGTTCCCTCGTTTTCCTTCGATTGATATTAGTAGGGCTGTTTCTTCACCGCAGACAAAGGCGCCAGCCCCCGGGAATATGTCCAGGTCGAATTCAAAGCCGGTCCCCAGGATATCCTTGCCCAGAAAGCCGTGTTCTCGAGCCTGGTCTATGGCGTGATTCAATGTTTCGATGGCGAGGGGATATTCGGCACGGACATATGCATAACCCTGGCGCACATTGCCTATGGCATAGGCTCCTATGGCCATACCCTCGACTATTGAGTGTGGGTTACCTTCGAGGACAGCGCGGTTCATATAGGCACCGGGGTCACCTTCGTCACCGTTGCAGACAACATATTTTTCATCGCCCCGAGCATTGCGGACAAATGACCACTTCGTGGCTGTGGGGAAGCCCGCCCCTCCTCGACCTCTTAGACCAGCCTTTCCTATCTCTGCGATAACTTCCTCCGGTTTCATCTTGGTCAGAGCTCTAGCCAGTGCTTGATAGCCGTCTCTGGCAATATACTCTTCGATGCTCATCGGATCGAGGTCCTGGTTATGCATTACGCGTATCTCTTGCAGCTTCAGTAAGGGGTCATCAGGGTTCAGCTTCCATTCGTCCACTGCTTTATCTTTGATAAGGTGCTGCTCAACGACCTGTGGAACTTTGTCCTCGGAGAGGTCGTGATAGGTAGTCTTGCCTTTCGTGGGATGAACAACTGTGACTACCGGCTCTCGATCGCACAGACCAATGCAGGCTGCCTTCAATACGGTGACATCTGATAATTTGCGGCCGTCGACCTCTCGTTGAAAGGCTTCAAGAACTTTGCTTGCGCCTGAAGATATGCCGCATGTTCCAAGATGAACCTTTACCTGGGTCTTCTTTTCTCGTTGTGACAGTTTCTTGCGAATTCGGTCTCTAAGCTTGGCGAATTCCTCTACTGACGCAAGTCGTTTCATTGTACACTCCTATCGATATGAACCCAGGATGTCTTTCAGCTTGCTGGGCTTCACTCTCCTATGTATGTCCTCATTGATGGCCAACACCGGAGATAGACCGCAACAGCCGATGCACCTCACTGTTTGCAGAGAGAATTTGCCATCGGCTGTGGTACCCTCAGACTCAATGCCGAGATCTTTGTTCACAGCATCGATTATTCTCTGTCCCCCCTTGACGTAGCAACTGGTGCCCAGGCACACCTGTATCACATACTTCCCTTTTGGCACCATCGAGAAAAAGGAATAGAAGCTCGTTATTCCATACAGCTCGCTCAGAGGGATTCTCATTTCCCTGGATATTGCTTCGAGGACCTCACGCGGCAGATGGCCAATAAGCCCCTGCGTCTTTTGCAGTACCCGGATCGGCGCCCCCGCCTGTCCATCAGTGGCTTCGATTATCTTTTTGATTTGCCGCCATGTTTTACTGTCGATAGCTTTAGCTGCTTTCCCTTTGGTTAGTTTAGCTTCTACTGTGTGCTCCAAGGTCACCTCCTTAAACATGACTGATACCTGTTCATAAAACAGTCTAGTAACGATGAGTTAATTGCATCCTGAAATGTGGCTCTAACTATTGGAGGCGTTAGCTTCAAACGGAAGAGTTGCATAGCTGGTTCAGCCAGATGCGGGCTGCAAAACCGCCCAATTGTATCACTTAACTTCGCCGGGTGCAAGAAGCCTCTTCCCGTCGCCGTGAATTTCTGGCAGGTGAGGGTAGTTTGGAATGAGAGTGCGCACGCTTCTGGGTTGCTTGGTATGAAATAAGCCAAGTTCAGCATTGAGCCGGTGTCCCGATGGGCGAGTCAGAGAGCGAAGGGAGAGAATCGAGGAAAACCACAAGGTCGGGAGAAGTGAAGCGCCCACTCTGCCTGTAGCTAAGACTGTAGGCCAGGCGAGAAGGTGCCTAAGAAGGTGGATGACGAATTAAGGAATGAGTCGACCAATACTGAGGCTTAGAATCAGAAATCGTCGACCCAGCCGACAGTCCCTGAACCTGCGTTCATACAGGGGATGACAGAATCTTTATTGAAAACGAAGTCCAATCTGGGAATGTCATCAAGGTGCTGTATCGACTTGTGCCCCTTGTTCATAGCCTCCTCGATGGCCGCCTTGAGAGTCACGAACTCATACCGGAGACGTTCTGTTTCCGTTTCCAATTCTTTGCTCCGCAATCGGTTTTCACCGGCAGTATCAGAATCCTAGTTGAAGTTCTGAAGCATGTCTATGACCAGGAAGTCCCAGGCCTGTAGGCCGAGAATTCTTTGCTGTAGCCCATAAGTACTGAGGAGAATGATGTTCACCCATTATCTACAGGCAAGGCCACTCCGATCGAAGGGGCTGCAATGGTTGGATAGTTTTCGCGCCGAGCAATCCAAACCCGTCGGGTGGTTGCTTGCTCCTGGGAGATTCCGCTTTGCGGACCGAGAGGCAGAATGGCTTAACCGAGGCTGAGACTGGGCACTACATCCAGGTCATAGGTGCTTATCTTGCCGGCTTTGAGATGATAATAGCCACACGCGGCCACCATGGCAGCATTATCAGTGCATAAATGGGGGGGAGGAACGAGAACCGGGACCGGCGAGTCGGCGAGGAAATGCCGGGTTACCGTCTTGTTGGCTGCCACTCCGCCGCTGAGCAGGATTTGCTCCACCTTCAACTGCTTTGCAGCCTCGATTGTCTTGACAACCAGGACATCGGCTACGGCCAGCTGAAAACTTGCCGCGGCGTCAGCCACTGATACTCCGCCTCTGTGAACAAGGTGCCACATCGCGGTTTTCAGGCCGCTAAAGCTGAAATCATGGCTTCCCTTGAGCCAGGCTCGGGGAAGGGGTAAGCAAGGCGTTCCGGAACCGGCCGCCCTTTCAATAGCTGGACCCCCGGGGTAGCCCAGGCCTAGGATCCTGGCTGCCTTGTCAAAGGCTTCGCCCGCGGCATCATCGCGGGTTCGCCCGAGTTTCTCGAATTCGCCATGTCCCTTCATCAGCAGCAGGTCGCTATGTCCACCGGAGATAATGAGGCAGAGGCAGGGAAATCTCACCCTGCCGTCCTGATCAGAAGGAGAGGAGCAATCGAGCCAATTAGCGTAGACATGTGCCTCAAGATGGTTGACCCCGGTAATAGACAGTTTTCTGGCTAAAGCAATTGCCTTGGCCACGTTAACGCCTACCAACAGTGACCCGGCCAGCCCCGGGCCAAAAGTCACAGCGATACCATCGATGTCCTGCCAGGCGACTTCGGCCATTGCCTTGTTGATAACAGGGATGATAGTGAGGAGATGTTGCCTTGAAGCGACTTCGGGGACTACGCCGCCATAGCGAGCATGGATATCTATCTGTGAAGCTACAACATTAGAGATAATCCTGCTGCCATCCTCCACTACGGCAGCGGCAGTTTCATCACAAGAGGTTTCAACACCCAGGATTTTCATTCTCGTTCTCATGAACTGCCGCCGCCATCCTGGCACGACCCCGAACAATATCTTATCCTGGCGCCACAACATTCCCAGAAGCCTGGGAGGGGCTTCCCTGCTTATAACGACAAGTCACCCTTTGCCTCTCTCCTTGGCTACCATATTGGCAAGGGTACACCTTCATAAAAGTATTACGTGCGTGCCTCTCCTGCCTTCTTAATAGCATATTGTATTAGAGGCGGTGAAAGGAGTCCATGAATCACTGTTGTGGCCGCCATAAGTGTGATTATTGTGCCTCCGAGCTCATACTCTGATAATGCCTGAGCTGCAAGGAAAGCAAGACCCATGGCAACACCTGCTTGGTCCAGCATTGCCAGGCCAAGATATTTCTTGATTTTTGGCTCAGATTTGGATAAGACGCCGCCTAAGCCACACCCTGCTATTTTGCCAATGCTTCTGCCGACGCAATACACCATTACAAGCGGCCACATGAGATGAAAAAGCGAGAAGTCCATCGCCATGCCAATAGCGGCGAAAAACAAAACAAATATCGGCGTCATGACATTATCTATCAATTCGTTTGAGCGGTTGCCGATTTGGACATTGAGGTTAATTACTGCGGCTCCTAAAGCCATACATGTGAGAATTGCCGAAACTCCAATCATGTCCGCAAGACCCCAACACAGAATAGCGGCCGCGATAGAAACAACAAAGATGTGGTCAGAAGAGAGATGCATTTTCTTGGTGAGGTAAGAAATAGCGATTCCAATCGCCCCTCCAAGTCCCAGCCCACCAAGAATCTCCCATAATGGGTAAGTAATAAAGGAGAATGAAATGCTTGCTTCTCCACCTAACAACATCTTCGTCCACATAATCCCCACCGAATAAATAACTATTACAAGTGCGTCATCCAATCCCACAAGAGCCATAGTTATGTCTGTAAGTGTTCCTTTTGCCTTTAAGTCTCTTAAAACTGCTATTGTTCCTGCCGGAGCGGTTGCAGGGGCGAGCGAACCCAAAATTATGGAAAGTGGGAGATTCCTCGTTAATAAATATACAAAACCCCATGTTGCAATAAAGGTTATGAGCACCTGCACAATCAATATAATGACCAGCTGCTTACCCATTCTTTTTAGAAAAGCGAAGGAAAAGCTCAATCCTATTATGTAGGCAACGAGAGCAAGCGTGGTTCCGGTGATAATGACATTGAATTGTTCGGGCAGGCTGAAATTCAGAACCGATCCTATGACAATGCCTGAGAGAATATATGCTAAAACTTCTGTTAGGCGTAGCTTGCGTAATACCCTTCCGAGTATAAATCCAAGGAGGAGAATTAAGGCAACAAGCACATAGATATTCATACCATGTTCATGAACTTATATCTGAGATTCTTCACCAGGAGCTGGATTGTCATTTCTCCCAGGAGTCGTTTATTTTCATCAACAACTGCTAATCTGCGGATGCCAAAGGAAGAAAATTTCTTTAAGACGTCACCCACAGTCTCTTCCGGCGAGCATACAACAACGTTATGTGTCATGATATCCTGGACAACACTTTCTTTATGCAGCATCTCGGCCCTGGGAACTCCGAATATTCTTTCCTGCTTTTCCCCAGGAGGAATGATGGAACGCAGCATATCGTGTTCCGTCACTACCCCAACCACTCTCATGTCATCAGCATTGTTGACCACCCATGCGTGTGCTCTAAGGGAAAGCTTGGCAAGAAACTCCGCCCAAACCGTATTCTCTTCTATAAATGGGGTATCACGAACAGGTATCATTTTCTCTTTCACTTTTGTCCTGTAAAATTCTTCCATCATCGTCCGTTTACCTAAATAGAGTTTTTGAAGCAGGTCGAAGTTTCATTCATTCTAGCCATCTGGACCAGCGATAATGCTAATGGCAACCCCGCTGATAAGCATGCGCGTATATGATATCTTAGCAGAGAACTCAATTTGCTGCTAAGCGAGTCCTTACAGTTCATATAGCAGCTCTTCGTGGCCTTGGATAAGTAATACGAAGAAAAAGCCCCCTCTTTTCATTTGTCTAGAAACCTGCGATAAAGCTCTGTCGTGTGCTTATGTTAGTATTCTAATGGCGTTTTGAGCATGACTTCTATTATTCTCGCCGGTGGCAAAAGCTCGAGACTCGGCCGGAGCAAGGCGCTTCAGGCTATTAAGGGGAAGAGCCTTATCCAGTGGGTGGTTGACCGCGTTGCTATCCTGAGCATGGAAATCATCATAGCAACCGCTCGTGGCGAAGCAATTCCCTGCTCCTCGGCGGTAAGGATGAAAACGGTGACTGATATTTATCCTGGAAAGGGTCCGCTTGTGGGCATTTACTCAGGGCTAAGGGCATCGACCTCTCCGCGGGCCATCGTTGTTGGCTGTGACATGCCCTTCTTGAGCGTTGGCCTGCTCGACTATATGTCCCGAATCTCTTCCCCCTTCGATGTCGTCGTTCCTCGGATAGAAGATAAGGTAGAGCCGCTTTGCGCGGTGTATTCCAGAGGTTGTCTGGCTCCCATTCAGGGATTGCTGGAGCAGAATGAACTGAGGATTAACGAGCTTTTCACTATGGTCAGAGTCAGATATATCGGGGAGGACGAGATAAATAGATTTGACCCGGAGCACTTGAGCTTCTTCAATGTCAATGGCAAAGTTGATCTGGACAGAGCAAGAAGCCTGGCAACCGAGAGAGAATGGACGACAGAAAGTAGGTTCTAGTGGCTCCGTTGGTCCAGGGTAGCCGAGAGTTAAGTCAGACGCGCAAGGGCTCCTCCCAGGCTTCATAATCGGGCCAAGGGGCAGAGTGCCTGAAGAGACTGCTTCCCTTCCGTGGGCAAAGACATTTCTTATCGTTTCCTCTTTGCGGAGTTGAACCCCGATCACACTAGATTATACGCAGAGCCTGCTCTGAGTGTTAGATCCTTCGCCGTTGGCTCAGAATGACAGGAAGTGAAGGGCTCAGAATGACATTCCCTTCTGTGTTGCGAGCCCCGGCTTGCCGGGGCTCGCGATCTGGTGGAGGGGCATGGGATTGCCAGAGTCACAGATGATGTAGTAGGAGAGTGTTTGAGAATACAGTGCGAAGGTTTAGCCTCGTGCCGCACGACCCTGAGGGGTAGCACCACAGAAGTGGACGGGAGGAGTACGAGATTACCACACTTCGCATGCAACGATGGCCGCACTAGCTTGAAGTGACAGGAGACAGAGGGGTTGGCGCTTCAGAAGACCGTAACGTTGTTTGTTCCAGAGTGCTTATGCCTTCTCCACTCTCACTGCTGCGACTTTAAGCTCAGGGATTTTGGATACCGGGTCGAGCTTGGGATTCGTGAGGATATTGGCAGCACTTTCGGCGAAATGGAAGGTCATGAACACAACTCCTGAGGGCGATGCCTCAGTTACTTTAGCTTTGGCAATAACCTCACCGCGCCGGGAGCTTATTTTAGCCTTGTCACCCTGAGCTATACCGAGTTGTGAAGCATCTTCAGGGCTGATTTCCACCACACCTTTAGGCTCAATGACATTAAGCCCGATCACCTTGCGGGTCATCGTTCCGGTGTGGAAGTGATACAGGCTACGCCCCGTCGTAAGAATCAGAGGGTAGTCCTCATCAGGCATCTCCGCAGGAGGAGTATATTTCAGCGGGATAAATCGGCCTTTTCCCCTAACAAAGGCATTCGTGTGCAATATGGGTGTGCCTGGATGGTCATCCGTAGGGCAAGGCCACTGGAGTCCCCCGTTCTCCAACCTCTGGTAGCTTATGCCCCCATAGCTAGGAGTGAGACTACGGATTTCTTCCATTATGTCGGACGGGTCATTGAAGTCGAAGCCTTTAGCTCCTAATCTCTGGGCTACCTGGCAAACAATCCACCAATCGGGCCTGGAATCGCCAATTGGCTTGATGGCTTTCCTCACTCGCTGCACCCTGCGCTCAGTGTTGGTGAAGGTGCCGTCCTTTTCGGCAAAGCTGGCCGCCGGGAGAACAACATGGGCGAATTCTGCCGTCTCAGAAAGGAAGATATCCTGGAC
Source organism: Dehalococcoidia bacterium (assembly GCA_004376695.1). Classification (GTDB taxonomy): domain Bacteria; phylum Chloroflexota; class Dehalococcoidia; order GIF9; family AB-539-J10; genus RBG-13-51-36. The sequence continues at coordinate 22,030 of SOJB01000010.1, forward strand.
GACCAAAAACTCAAGCCGCGCCAGCGCCTGCCGAACATGCTGGACATCAGGATCGCTTAATGCCGGGTTCTCACCAACCAGGTACAGCGCCTTCACGTCTTTGCGGTAGGCGGCTTCAATCATCTCAACCAAGGTCACACCTGGAGCTGGAGATAAGGAACACCCCCAGGCAGTCTCGAACTTCTCTCTAACAGCGGGATCGCTTACCGCTTGATAGCCGGGGTAGACGTTAGGCAAGGCGCCCATATCGCAAGCTCCCTGCACATTGTTCTGACCTCTGAGTGGATTGACCCCGCTTGAGGGCTTGCCTATGTTGCCGGTGAGCATTGCCAGGTTGGCGATAGCCAGCACATTGTCGGTGCCATGGGAATGCTGGGTAATGCCCATGGAATAGAGGATGGTGGCAGGGCTATTGCTAGCAAACATACGGGCAGCTTCTACTATTTTATCCCGGGGCACCTTGGTGACCCGCTCCACAAAAGCAAGGTCAAAACGCTCTAGTGATTCCTTGAAAGCACCGAAGTCCTCGCATCTTTCCTTGATAAAGGCCGAGTCGAGTAGGTCCTCATCCACTATGACCCGCATCATTCCCATGATCAGGGCAACATCTGTGCCTGGACTATGGCGGAGCCAGAGGCTGGCAAAACGACAGAGGTCAATCTTGCGGGGGTTAGCTACGATGAGCTTCGCTCCATTATCTACTGCTCTTTTCACCTCAAGCCCGATCACAGGGTGTGCTTCGGTGGTATTGGTGCCAATAGCCAAAATACAAGCGGCGCCGCCGATTTCGTTGATGGAATTAGTCATTGCCCCACTGCCAAAGCTTTGCGCCAGGCCGGCCACAGTGGGGGCATGACACAGCCGGGCGCAGTGATCAACATTGTTGGTGCCCAGCACTGCTCGGGCGAATTTTTGTATGACATAGTTTTCTTCATTGGTACACTTGGCTGAAGCGATGACGCCTACTTCATCCGGTGTATAACCCCTCAATCTACTTGCTACCAGATCCAGCGCCTCGTCCCAAGATGCCTTCTCTAACTTCCCATTCTTCCTTATCATCGGAGCGGTCAGCCTATCAGGATGATGGACAAACTCGGCGATGCCAAACCGGCCTTTGACACAGAGCCTTCCTTTACTAGCCGGGTTATCCACATCGCCTTGTACTCCGACGATAACATCTCCGCGAACACCCAACTTAATACCACAACCGCACCCACAGTAACTGCAGATACTTTTCACTTCACGTGCTGGTCTCTGTGTAGTTTTGGGAATTAGTGCGCCTACGGGACACCTCACAA
>SOJB01000012.1 GCA_004376695.1 Dehalococcoidia bacterium
CAAGCAAAGAGTTGAGTGAAGATCGCGTTTGAACCATTAGGCAACGTAGCTGACGGAATAACGGAAAAGCTCAAGGATAGGGTTGGCGGTGTTTTCAATTGTGCCACAGAAACAAGAGCAGGTCTTAGCGATCTAGCCCGGGCTTACAATCCCCAGAGGAAGCAATACTCTTCTTCAGCGCTGCTAGCCTCGCTTAGGAAGCCGGAAGGAGAGGAAAGGGTTGTCGGTATAGCTGAAGTTGACCTTTATGTTCCAAGGCTTAGTTACGTATTTGGTGAAGCCGATGCGCTTTCCGGAAGAGCAATCGTATCTCTGTGCCGGCTGAGGCAGGAATACTACGGCTTAGCTCCTGACGAGCCTCTGGTTCTGGAAAGAGCCACCAAGGAGATAGTCCACGAGTTGGGGCACACCTTTGGCCTGGGACACTGTTCAAATAGCAGGTGTATTATGCACTTCTCCAACAGCCTGGCCGATACTGACGTGAAGGAGGTGAATTTCTGCGGCAGGTGTCGTCCCAAGATAATCCTTTGACTCCATCAAGGAACTTGCTATACTGCGAAAACCTATATGGGAGTCTTTGCCTAAGGAGTTGAGATGCAGAAGCGACGGAGACTTGGCAGAGGAGTAGCTGTGGTGGGCGCGGGGATGTCGAGATTCGGCATGTTCAAAGATAAGGACTCGAAGTACCTGTTCGCTGAAGCTTTCAATGAAATGCGTTCCACTGTGGATAAGGGGATAGACCCCGGGGATATCGACGCTCTCTATCTGGGAAACTTCACGAACGATTTCTTTGTGCGTCAGGGACATTGGGGACCGATAATCGCCGATCTGATCGGGCTTACTCCTAAACCAACAACCCGGACGGAAGGTGCCTGTGCCTCCAGCGCCCTTGCCCTCAGGGAGGGTATCTTTGCCATAGCGTCAGGCTTCTACGATATCGTTCTCGCGGGCGGGGTGGAGGAGATGTCGAAACGCAGCACAGAAGAAGTGACACAGGGTCTGGCAATGGCAGCCGTTCCTTACGAAGTGAAGGCGGGATTCACCTTCCCCGGTGTGTTTGGAGCCACAGCCACGGCTTATTTCGCCAGATATGGCGCCAACCGGGAGCACCTGATGAATGTCACCATAAAGAGCCACAACAATGCTCGCCTCAATCCTAAGGCACAGTTCAGCCTCTCCCTCCGCGATATTATGAACCAGAGAATTGCACGGGCCAAGAAGAAAGGAGAGCCTACACCTGATTGGAGAGACGAAAAGGAATTCCTGCGTGATCCAAAGGCTAATCCTGTGGTCGCCTGGCCGATGCACCTCTACGATTGTTGCCCGATAAGCGATGGAGCAAGCTGCGTGTTGCTAGTAGCAGAGGAAATGGCCAGGAACTTCACCGATAATCCTCTGTATGTTGTCGGCATAGGACAGGGGAGCGGCAAGGGCCTGCACGCCAAAGAGGACCTCACCTGTTTTGAAGCCACGAGATATGCCGCACAAGAAGCTTACCAGCTATCCGGGCTCAAGCCCGAAGATGTTCAGATTGCGGAGGTGCATGATTGCTTCTCCATAGCTGAAATCATCCACCTCGAGGACCTGGGTTTCTTCCCGCAGGGGGAAGGATACAGAGCGGTAGAAGAAGGCCTGACAAGACTGGATGGTCCCAAGCCAATCAACACCTCGGGGGGACTCAAATGCAAGGGGCACCCCGTAGGTGCCACGGGCACAGGGCAGGTGATTGAAATCTGGAAGCAATTGAGAGGCGAAGCCGGAGAGAGGCAGGTTCCCATTAAGGATCTACGAATCGGGGCAACCCACAACCTGGGAGGCACCGGGGGTACCTGCACCTTCACCATTCTTGAAAGGAGGTAAGGCAAATGGAGGAGAAGCACTTCAGCGATATTTCCTATGAGCAATTTCTCAATGAGGAAAAACTGATGGGCTCGAGGTGCAAGCAGTGCGGTGCCTTTTTCGTACCTCCTCGCCCCATTTGCATCAAATGCTATGCCAGTGAAATGGAGTGGGTTCAGACGAAGGGCAAGGGCAAGCTTGCTGCTTTCACCTGCATAGCTGTAGGACCTCCGTTCATGATGGAAGAAGGTTACAATAGGACACGTCCTTATGTTTCCGGAGTTGTAGAGCTGGAGGAGGGTGCGCGGGTTGTAGCGCGCATTGAGGGAGTTGATGGCAGCAAACCTGAGACTATCAAGATCGGCACCCCTCTTCGGGCGGAGTTCCTGCATCGCGGAGAAGGAGAAGATTCAGCGACCTTCCTGGCATTCAGGCCTTGATAGATCTGTAGGAGGCTAGACCATGCAAAGAGAAGTGGTGGCCGTCAGTGGCGCCAGGACAGCAATTGGCGCCTTCGGTGGCTCCTTGAAGGATATACCTGCTGTTGAGCTAGGCGTCGCCGTAATCAGAGAGGCGCTTAAGCGAGCGGGACTCAGGCCGAAGTCCGGGGAAGAATTACTCGGTTATGG
>SOJB01000085.1 GCA_004376695.1 Dehalococcoidia bacterium
AACTTGGCGCTGAAGCTATTCGCTGTCTGGAAGTGGAAGACTTCCCCGTTACGGTAGTAAACGACATCTACGGCGGCGACCTCTACGAAGAAGGCAAAGCCAGATACCAGGTCAAGACCCGCTGATTGTAGGTGCCCCCCAGGGTTCCCTCGGGATTCAGGTTGTCCAGCAGTCTTCCCATCGCTATTGCGGGAGTTGAGCGATTCAGTGTGATGCCTCGTAGTTTTCGGGCTGTCCCCAGCGAACTTTATCTTTCGAGGCGTCAGATTCCGCTCTGGCATTTCAGGGATTCCGTCAAATGCACCCGGAGGAACGGAGGAATCCGCGGAGTATTGAATAGCGAAGCGAGTTCTCAGTTGGGGCACTTACCAGGGAAGCTGTCGATAGGTTTGCTGAAGGAGCAGAGCATCATCTTCCGGGTAGGGAGCGCTTTCGCTAATGACTACTCCCTTTGCCTTGCATTCTTTCAGGGCTTTGAGTAGCTCCGCATACTGGAAATCTGAATCGGCCAGCATCAGATGCTTGATTTCTCCCTTCTTGCCGTAAGCGATCCCGGAGAGATGGATGTGCATATTGTCCAAGGCTTGCCTGCCCAGCCTCCTTTCAATCTGTTCCAGGATATCGAGAGATTCTCGATAAGAATTGGCTTTCCCCGTCCGGGCATGCCAGTGAGCAAAATCGAAGCAGGGGGCAACTCCTTCTATCTCAGCACTGAGCTGAAGTAACTCGTCCACTGTGCCAAATTGAGAGGATTTCCCCGCAACTTCGGGGCGAATCATCACCATGTTGCCCTCATCTCTGAGTATGTTCACCACCTCCTGCAAATGCCTCTTGACCACGGCGTAGGTCTCAGCGGATGTACTCTTGAGATAAAAGGCGGCATGGAAGGTAATGCTTTTGGCGCCCAAAAGAGCGGCGATGCGAGCAGTGTGCAATATCCTTTGTTTGCTCATGTGCACCTTCTGTCCCTCCACGGCGTTCAGATTGATGAAGTAGGGTCCGTGAGCAGTAAGCACTATCTGCTTTTCAGCGGCCAGTCGTCCAGCGGAAACAGCGATCTCAGGGCTCATCCTGACCCCTCGCACAAACTCCACCTCCATGCAACCGAGACCAAGCTCTGCAATGGCCTGGATGCCGGCCTCCGTAGAAGGGAGTTCAGCACTAACAGGAACACCGGCTGTTCCGAAAAGGAGCTCGCCTGTTTCGTTTGAATTCATAGCTTCCCGCTTAGCCTATTACAGCCGAGTAAACACATTCAGAAGAAAATACCCTACTGTAATGCCTCCTCTATGAGTTCTCTGTAGGCAGCCAGCAATACCCTGGTCAGTTGACCGGGTTTGCCCGTGCCGATAGGCCTACCGCCAAACCATGTCAGGGGCATAAGCTCAAGTATGGAATTGGTGATAAAGGCTTCCTCAGCTTCGACCAGTTCCTTTAACTCCACCTGTCTTTCCAGGGTTTTGATATTTGAAGCCCGAGCTATTTCCAGGACCGCTTCTCTGGTGACTCCGGGCAAGACGCCGCTTTCTGGAGAGGGCGTGATGAGAGCTCCTTTACTCACCAGGAAAATATTGCTGGTGCTGCCTTCGGCGAGGTAGCCCTGTTCATTGAGCAGGATGGCTTCATCGCATCCAGCGCCTCTGGCTTCCATTCGGGCGAGGATATTCTCCATATAGCAGGTAGATTTTAGCCGGGATAAAGGCGAATGGCTATTGCGGCGGAGCGAAGATAGCGCTGCCTTGAAACCCGATTCGTATTTCTCTGCAGGCAGAGGAACAAGGTTCTGGACGGTGACGAGGACGGTGGGTCTGTGGCAGGTGTCGGGGTCAGGTGTCATATCGCCTTCTCCTGCCGTAATGGTGAGTCTGAGTCGAGCGTCCTTGAGTTTGTTGGCCTCCAAGATCTGGAGGCAGGCGGATTCCAGAGATTGCTTCCCCGTTGTCGCGTTCAGGGACGCAATGACGTTGTCTGCCAGGCCGAGGCTGCGGGCAGAACCGCGAAGACGAGCCAGGTGACGGTCGAGGCGAAATATATGCCCATCGTAGGCCCGCATGGTCTCGAATAGCCCGTATCCATAGAGGAAGCCGTGGTCAAATGGAGATAGCCTGGCTTCGTAGCGAGGCACAAGTTGGCCATTGAGATAGATGATTTCACTCATGATTCCATCCTAACCCTCTCCTTTCGAGGGATAGGGGATTATGAGGAGGTCTGTCGTTAACTACAAACAAGTTCTCGGCTCCAAACCGATCGGGTAAAACGGAGGAAGTTAGCCAGGATATCATGCCCTTCTTGCGTGAGGATGGATTCGGGATGAAACTGAACCCCCTCCACGACGTAATCCCGGTGTCTCACTCCCATTATTGTGCCTTCAGGAGTTTTGGCAGTGACCCTGAGACAGGATGGAAGACTCTCAGGTTCGATAATCAGGGAATGGTAGCGCGTTGCCGGAAAGGGATTGGGCAAGCCCTCATAGATAGTTTTGCCGTCGTGCTGGATGAGGGAGGTCTTGCCGTGGACCGGCGAGCTTCCGCTGATTCTGCCCCCGTAGGTGTAGCCAATGCATTGATGCCCTAAACACACTCCCAGTATGGGGATTTTTCCGCCAAAGTGCCCTACCACCTCATTGGAGATGCCTGCTTCCAGAGGAGTGCCAGGTCCCGGAGAGATGACAATATGAGTAGGGGCCAGCTCTTCGATTTGGGCCGAGGTTATCTGGTTGTTGCGATAGACGGTCGGCTGCCAGCCCAGTTCTCCCACGTATTGAGCAAGGTTGTAAACAAAGGAATCATAGTTGTCTATTATCAGTATCATCTTATGAGCTTATTGCGACGGTGGAGTGGTCTTGCCCCCAATCGTGGCTACATTCTCAGCACCGGATCATGTCTCCACCCGGGCGTTATCTGCAACTCTCTCTGGCGTATATCCTGTCTGTTGTGTCTCCCCTCAAGGACCTTTCTGGTGTGGACGTTATCTGCTATATTATAGCTGAAAGGAGCCGGCCTGGCTAAGGCTTCAAAGCCCGTGGATTCGCTCGTGCATTGTCCAGGTTCGAGAGATGCAGGACGACTTCATGTTGAAGACCGGTCTCTCGAGACCTTTTGGATGCGGACGTAATGAGTTTGAGCCCTTTGCTGGAGATGATATTGAGGTTCTTGCTGGCTACGGCTTTGGGGGCAGGCATCGGTTACCAGCGGGAAAGAGCGGGCAAGAGAGCAGGAGTGCGTACGCATATCCTCGTTAGCTCGGGAGCAGCCCTCTTCACCATGGTATCCATATACGGGTTTGGCGGTGGCACGGCTGACATCTCTCGAGTTGCGGCTGGAGTCGTAGTTGGGGTCGGTTTCATCGGCGCCGGAGTAATCTTCCGCGGTGCACGGGGAGACGAGATAGCGGGGCTAACAACGGCCGCCACCATCTGGATCACTGCGGCCATAGGTCTGGCTGCGGGGGTGGGAATGTACTTGCTCTCCGTTGTAGCCACTGTGGTTATCGCGATTGTCTTGGTACTTCCCAAGATTCATGGCTGAGAAAGGCGTTATGATGGCTTGTATGTCATTGTGAGCAAAGCGCAGCATTCTCAATGATAAAGACGGTTCACAGGTTCTGGCGGGCTTCCTTAGAAGGGAGCATTTAGCATGCTCAGGATTTTGCACACTGCCGATATCCACCTCGGAGCGAGGTTCTCAGGTCTGGGGAACAAGGGTATTTCTCAACGGCAGCAACTGAAAGCTACGTTCAGGAATGTCATAGCTACCGCTGTAGACGAAAGGGTTGGCATCGTTCTGGTTGCCGGCGACCTGTTCGACGCCAATCAACAACCACAACCAAGTGTAGATTTGGTAGTCGAGCAGTTCAACCTGCTCAAGGAGCATAATATCCCGGTCTGCCTTATCCCCGGCACTCATGATCCTCTTGATTCCTCGTCGATTTACAGAAAAGTTGACTTCGAAGGAAGATGCGCTAATGTGAAGATCTTTGCTGAGGAGCACATATCTTACAAGGAGTACCCCGACCTCGATTTAACGGTATATGGGAAGCCGAACCTAAGTAATAGATCATATGTGAGTCCGCTGAAGGAGCTCAAGCCCTTGACCTCGAGCAAGTTTCATGTCGCCATGGCTCATGGGTCGTTTTACATACCGGAAAAGACGGCGGAGGATGACCATGTTTTCAGGCTGGAGGAAATCCGATCCAGCGGAATGACCTATCTCGCATTGGGGCATTGGCACGAGGTCTATGCCTGCTCAGAAAACCCTCCGGCCTGGTATTCTGGCCCGCCGGAGTGGATACCCAACCAGAGGAAAAGAGGCGCCGTGCTTTTGGTTAGCCTCCTGGACTCAGGCGGGGTCAACGTTGAACCCAGAGAACTTGGACTTCGCGACTATGATGAGCTAGAGATAGATGTGAGTGGAATCCAAGATCGGGCGGCGCTAGAAGCGAGAATCTCCGAGGGGGCAAGTCAGAATCTGGTAAGAAAGGTCACTCTCAGGGGGCTTGGCGATGCCGGGCTTATTGTGAATTCTGACGAATTGGAAACTGAACTGGGTGAGGCATTCTTCCATCTCAGTGTTACCGACAAATCCCATCCGACACTGGCAGAAGTGACGGAGGATGGAGAACGGCTGGTCAGGAACAGGTTCATCAAGCTGATGAATGAGCGAATAGATAACTCGGAAGGGGAAGAGAAGGATATCGCTGAAAATGCCCTTCAGTATGGCATAGCTCTTCTGGACGGAAAGGAAGTCCTGTAATGTGGCTAACGAAGATCGAACTCAAGAACTTCAGGCGATTTCGTGATTTCCAGGCACAATTCAGCCCCGGGATAAATGTTGTCAAGGGTCCCCTCAACGAAATGGGGAAGTCAACACTGCTTGAGGGTATCGTTGTTGCCCTTTTTCATAATCCTAGAAGCACTGCGAAGGAAGTGAAGGATTACGTTGCCTGGGGCTCAGCCAGGCAGTATCGAACTAGCATCGAGTTCGAAGATGAAGGGAAGAGATATCTGCTGGAAAAGGACTTCGAGAAAGGGACCGTCAGACTCATCGGTGATGCTCGAGAAGAGTTAGATACTTTCAAGCAGATTGCAGAAGAAATGGCTGAGCGACTTGGAACCAGGTCTGACAGGCTTTTCTTATGTTCTTGCTGTATTCGTCAGTCCCAGGTAACTGAGGTCTCATCAGGCAAGAAGGAAATCAGCGAGAGCCTGGAGGAAGTTGTTACCGGGGGTAGAGAGAGCACCCTGGCCTCGCAGGTGCTACAGAAATTGGATGGCAAAATCGCTGATTCGAAGAAGGGACTCGACAAACTGGCGAAAAACCCGGGAATCCTGGCCGGTCTTAAGAACAGACTACAGGATGCTTCACGGAAATACAACGAAGTTAAGGATGAGGTCTCCAGAGTTGAGGCGCAGAAAATCGAACTCGTAGCAGTGAACAAGCAGCTTGCTCAGGCTAAGGAAGGATATGAGAAGTGCCGGGCTTTGCTGGAGAAGAACAAACAACGTAAAGTGATAGAGGCAGCTATTGAAAGGCTGACCAAGGATTATGGTGGCGTCGAAGAGTTACTTAGCAGTATTAAGAAACATGAAGAGGACTTCAGGAAAGCCGATGAAGCGCTCGGGCTTAGCGAAGGCTTTGGAGATAAGCAACAGGTCTCGGAATTCAGGAGGAAGCTGGATGACATCCAGAGGAGGCGTAGGGACATCGAGAAGGATTTGGCTGAGCGAAAGGAAGAGCTAGCTGGAGCGAGAGAGAAATCGGACCGAAGAAGGCTCGTTGGATCTCTCGGTTCAGGGAAGGGCATAACTGCTGCGACAGCGATATTGACAGGCGGGATAATCGGAACCCTGATTGGTCCTCTCTACCTGTTGAGCTTAGTCGTCGTGGGCGCAGCGTCTCTAGCCATAACTATCTGGGCCAAGATTGCCCTTATTGGAGATAAGACCGCGATTTCGGGCGTTGAACAGCGTATCCAGAGGATGAAAGAGTCTCTCAATGAACTTGATAGGGAAGAACAAGAACTGCTGACCAAAGCCAGATGCAGCACGGTTGCTGAGTTTGATGACAGGGAGAAACACTTCCATCATTGGCTTGAGAAGAAGGAGGGAGCGAAATATCGCCTGGAGGGGATACTGAGTCGTAAAACGGTTCAGGATATTGAAGGGCAGAAGTCTGACATAACGAGGAAATTGGCCGTTGAGGAGAAGAAACTCACCGATGACTTGATAGACACGCGCCTTGGTCCGCAGGAATACGTCGAATCGGAAAGGGAAGTTCAGAAGCTGGAGGCGGTGCGAAGTGAGCTTGAGGACGGTAGGAGGGATGGCATGGCAATGATCAAGGCGGCGAAGCATGATGCCGAGGGGCAAGTCAGGCTGGAAGAAGAACTGGAAAACCTCAAGGAAGCTTTGAGCCATGAAGAGAGGAAGGTGAGAGTTTACGAACTGGCCAGGGAACTCATATCGATGGCGAGGGTCGAGGTTCTTTCGTCAGCTGATGAGGCTTTGGAGGGGGAAATCCAGAGATACTTCGCTGTCTTTACCAACGGCAAATACCAGAGGGTAAGGGTTAACAAGGAGGACCTGGAGTTCTCGGTGTACTCGGGTGAGAAAGGGGACTGGGCTAAGCCCGAGGAGTTGAGTGGAGGCGTAGTTGATGAATTCTATCTGGCATTTCGGCTTGCCCTGGTAAGGTTGATATTTGGCGATAAGAGGCCGCCCTTGATACTGGATGACCCATTTGTCAATTTCGACTCGGTTCGCCTTGCTAACACATTGAGCTTTCTGAAAACGCTGGCCACGGATTACCAGATCATCATATTCACGTTGAGCGATTCATATGATGAGGTAGCCGACAATATCGTTCTGCTGAACAAGGACGAGAGACCTCTGTGATGAACTCAGCCGTGGCAATTCTCGCGGCTGCCAGACCACCTCCGCAAGGGTGATATAGCGGCCTCTTTCACAGAATTCCGGTTCTCAGGGTCTTGAGACCCTCCGGGATTCGGCGCAGAGATCTTCCTCTTCTAGCATCGCACCTTCAACCAATCCAGAACAACAGCCATTGCTGCCTCTTCCAGGCGCATTTTGTGCCTGGCACCGGGAATCACGCGTAGCTCCTTGGGTTCGTTAGCTTTCTCGTAGAGCCGTTGCGCGTGCTCCAGCGGTATCAACTCGTCGGCGTCTCCATGAACCAGAAGCAGATGGCGAGGAGAGATCTTGTCGATCCAGTTGATCGGAGTAATGGTCTCAAATCCTCTCTCCCATTCTTCTATTGAGGGTGGGAAATCCCTGTCGCGAATCGCTCCGATTTCGCGAAGGCGTTGCACAGCGCCCACAGGCGTTTCTCTCTGAAAGATAGAGCGAAAATCTGCAGGGCAGGCACAGGTCGCCACTGAAGATACTCTGGGGTCATGGGCTGCGGCATAGATGGAAACCGCTGCCCCTCCGCTAAATCCGAGCAGGGAGAGACTGCCTTTATCTACCTCCTTGAGGTTATGCAGAAAATCAAGAGCGGCCTGTAAATCTCGAGTCCAGCCCAGGATGTCCAGGTTACCTTCGCTCCTTCCCGTCCCCCGGAAGCTAAAGATCAAGGTGATGAAGCCGGCACGGCAGAAGCGCTGCGCCAGTAGTGTATAGCCCCTGTCGCTGGGGTCGGGAGGAACAGCCGGAATACCATGGCAGATGCACAGGGCAGGGAGAAGCTTGTCCCCTGACGGAAGATGAAGTTCGCCAGTAAGCTCGAGCCCATCGGCTTGCAGGCGAACGCCTCTCATTTCCATTCTTGAGGGTCAGAAATAATACATTCGTCTTCTCTTCTTGAAGATCAGACCTGCCACGAGCCCCAGGAGCAAACCTCCAAGGTGAGCCTGCCAGGCTATCCCGGGGATGAGGAAAGAGATGAAGAGGAAGATCAAGACTGCTACCCAGA
>SOJB01000088.1 GCA_004376695.1 Dehalococcoidia bacterium
TGGGCATACCTTGCCGGGTGAAGCATGGAGCTTTCTACGTGTGTATGGCCGTTGATGAGCCCGGGAGCCAGAAACCCGCCCTGCAAATCGATAATCTCTTTTGCCTTATCATAATCTCCTATCCCGGCAATCCTGCCGCCATAGATAGCCACGTCAGCCTGCTCTATCTCCCCCGTGAACGTGTTGATTATGCGGGCGTTCCTTATAAGGAAATCAGCCACTGCCTCCCCTCTGGCGACAGAGATGAGCTCTCTCAGATTCATCTCCTAATCCTCCACCGCATATATGTGGGGCAAATTGCGGAACCTCTGATCAAGATCCAGTCCGTATCCCACGATGAACCGATCGGGCAGTGTAAAGCCGAGATAGTCAATGCATACGGAAACTTTACGCCGAGACGGCTTGTCTGTCAGTGCACAGACCTTCAGCGAAGCGGGTTTCTTCTTCCTTAAGTAGTCGAGTACAAAGGAGATGGTCATCCCGGTATCCACGATATCCTCAATCACCAGAACATCCCTTCCTTTAATGGGCGTGCTGAGCCTCTGCACCAGTTTGATCCTGCCCGAGCTCTCCTGTTCGGCACCGTAGCTGCAGACCTTGACAAACTCCACCTCCAGGGGCAAATCAAGCTGGCGAATAAGATCTGCCATGAATACAAAAGACCCTTTAAGAACGCCGATGAGTAAGGGCTGTTTATCCTCATAGTCCGTCCCGATTTCACGGGCCAGCCTGTCTACAGCTCTCGCTATCTCGTCGTGGCTGATAAGAATCCTGAGTTGTGGTTGAAAGACCATCACATTGTTCCCAAGCCGGTTACTATCATAGCACAATCGCATCTGACTTCGGACGCTGGACTTTCTCTGAGGGTTGTTGTATACTTTAGGTAAGAAGTTAAGATGCGGTCAAGCCTTATCGGGAAGATCGAAAAAGCGAAGGGGTATGCCCAGGAACCGGATCGCGTTACCTTCTCCAGCCTAACCGCTGTTTTTCGTGGGAAGAACGATGACCACGAGCTAAGCTACGCCGATGGTAAATGGCGTTGTACCTGCCACTTCTTTTCGCAGTGGGAGATCTGTAGCCATACCATGGCGCTCCAGCAGATCCTAGGCAACATGCTACCCAAGGAAGCCCTTGCCTCTCCCGTGGAAGCTCAGCTCGCAGAGAAATAGTCTAACGCTTCTGCTACGACAAACAGAGAGCCGGTAACGCAAAGCAGGTCCGTCCTGCCTGCCTTAGACAAGGCTCGCGATAGAGCCTGAGATATGCTCTCGCCAGTTTCAACCTCGATGCCTCGCTGGCTGAATTCAGCCGCCAGGACAGCAAGAGAGGCAGCCCGGGAGTGTCTTGCCTGCACCACTATGACGTGAGGCGAAAGAGAAACCAACTCACTTACTATCCCCGGTATGTCTTTGTCACTGGATGTCCCGAAGACAAGAAGAATCCGTTTGTCACTGAAGTACTCTTTGATGTTGCTCACCAGCCTTTTCATCGATGCTACATTGTGGGCTCCATCGATGAGCACCGTTGGGTGCTGTTGTACGACCTGAAAACGGCCGGGCCATCTTACGCCGGCCAGCCCCTGAGCAATATCAGCGGCTGAGATGGCGACGCCGGCGGAGCCCACTATCTCCAGGGCAGCAACGGCGGCGGCAGCATTCTCAAGCTGAAAATCACCCAGAAGAGGAATCCTAACGTGGTAGTTGTTCTTTCTACCCTCGATCACCAGCGATTGATGAAACATGTCACCGCCTGTCTTATGCCACTTGATGTCTTCGCCCACCTGAACCACCTTCGCTTCCTTCTCACGACAGATTTCCTTGATCGCCGAAGCGGCCTCCTCAGGCTGGGGAGAAATCACCACCCAGCAACCGGGCTTCACAATGCCTGCTTTCTCTCGAGCTATCTGCCCCAAGCTATTGCCCAGGATCTGAGTGTGGTCAAGGCTAATAGAGGTAATGATGCAAACCGCGGGCTTCGCCACATTGGTAGCATCAAGCCTGCCTCCTAGCCCTACTTCCAGCACTTGAAAGTCAGCCTGCTCCTTCTTGAAGTAGGCAAATGCCAGAGCAGTCAACACCTCAAAATAGGTCAGCTGTCTGAAGGCAGTGTCCTGTCTCACCGATTCAATGAACGGCCTGATTTCGGCCATAGTAGCGGCGAACTCAGCTTCAGAAATCAAGCTGTCATCTATGCTGATGCGCTCCCGCAGACTATGGAAGTGCGGGGAGGTGTATAGCCCTGTTCTGTGTCCAGAAGCAGTGAGGACCCGGGCCGTCATAGCCGCTACACTCCCCTTCCCCTTGGTACCTGCGATGTGAACCGTCCTGGCTGCGAATTGAGGATTGCCCATACGGTTTAGCAGTTCCTCCACGTGCCTTAAGCTATAACCCGGCTGAGCATAGGATATACCCGGAATCTGTTCATAATT
>SOJB01000106.1 GCA_004376695.1 Dehalococcoidia bacterium
TGTCGGGATGAAAAACAGTGGAAACGCCTCCAATGTCATTACGGTCGCAAAGGGCAAACAAAGGGAGTATACCGATGGCGGCGTGTTCACAAGCGTGCAAGCCGCCGCGGAAGTCAAGCCCGGCCTCGGCTATTCTGGCGATTGCCTTCTCAGGCAAGTCAAACCACAGTGCCTTGGTTGGGAAGTTCTGGGGTGGCAGATCAAGAGGCTCCTGTCGAATGACCCCTTCTGTGAGCTGCCTTTTCCTCTTGAAGCCGACTACCGTGGTAGTAACATCGACATCTCCGAGATAAACCTGCACCGCATGGCATTTCTTCTCCTTTGTCAGGCTCGTGATCCGGAGGTCAGTTATATCCATTGCCTGAGTGTAGTAATCTGCGGCACTTGGTTCCGCCCAGGCAATGTGGCGGGCTAAGTCGAGATCCTTGATGAGATAGGATTCACCCTGGTGGAGATAGATAGCGCCCGGGTGTATCAGAAAGAAAGCAACGGCCGCTTCCACTGTCTCCAACAGGCAACCCTCCCGATGATCAATGACAGCATAGTTTTGCGCTGATGTTGCCCTTATGTTCACATCCCGAGCGGGATAATCGATAGCGGGAGTCGGATACCACTCCTCATGGCGTTTTCTCAACGTGCCTTCCTGCTGCAACTCAGCGATCATGGTGCCGGTGCTGAGCCCGAAGAACTCCTCGTCTTCATCGCACAGAGGCTTCTCCCAGGCGGCGCAGAGCAGGTGTGGCTTCAGGATATAAGGATTGCCGGGGTTGATTATGGCATTGTCGAAGTTCCTGCTGAAGAAGAAATCCGGATTGTTCATCAGGTATTGGTCAAGCGGGTCTTCGTGGGCAATGAGAATACTCAAGGAGCCGTCGACGCTTCGTCCGCTGCGTCCTGCCTGCTGCCAGGCACTGGCAATGCTTCCGGGATAGCCGGTAAGCACGGTCGCCTCCAGGTCACCGATGTTTATCCCCAACTCGAGGGCGGTTGTGGCGACCAGGCCGAGAAGCTCGCCGTCGAAGAACTGACGCTCAATTCGGCGTCTGTCCTCCGGCAGATACCCAGCGCGGTAGGGGCTGATTCTGTCTGCCAGGGAGGGAGATAATTGTCCCTGAGTGTAGATATAGATGAGCTCGGTCAATTTACGAGTGCGGGCAAATACCAGGCTGCGGGTACCTCTCTGCACAAGCCCGCTCAGAAGCAAGGCAGCCTCGCTATTAGGGCTGCGCCGGCTGGTCTTAGCCTCATCGAGGAAAGGCGGGTTCCAGAAGGCGAAGTACTTCTCGCCATGGGGTGAGCCATCTTCGACAACGGCTGCAACAGGCAGGCCAATGATATTACGGGCATGCTCTTCGGGATTGGCAATAGTGGCCGAGCTGCAGATGAATTGAGGGGCGGAGCCATAAGAAGAACACAGTCGCCGCAATCTACGCAGGACATTGGCCACATGGGAACCGAAAACGCCCCGATAAACATGGGTTTCATCTATTACAACGTATTTGAGATTGCGGAACAACCTGGCCCACGATTGGTGGTGCGGCAAAATGCCCAGATGAAGCATATCGGGGTTGGTGAGCACTATCCTTGCCCGTCTTCTTATGTTTGCTCTCTCGTTTTGCGGTGTATCACCGTCGAAGACAGCTATGGCATCCTGGGAGATCACTCCGCCCCGACCTGTCGGGGCTCGCGATGACAGGGGACGAGCGATTTGCTTCAGGCTCCGTAGTTGGTCCTGGGCCAGAGCTTTGGTAGGGAAGATATAGAGAGCGTGGCTATTCCTATCGCGCAGAAGGGCATCAAGAGTAGCCAGATGATAACACAGGGTTTTGCCGCTGGCACTGGGCGTGGCGATTATGACATTCTTCCCGCCAAAGATGGCGTTCACTGCCTTTGCTTGATGGCTGTAAAGAGCTGATATACCGAGGGATTCCAAACATGTCTGAAGCCCGGGGTGGAGCGGGCTTTCCAATTCGCCAGGGGTAGCATCCTGCTGAGGAATACGTTCAATATGGACGATCTGCTGTCGGTAGTCGGGCAGAGCGGCAAGGTAGCGGAGAAAGGCAGCGGCATCCATCAGGGGAAGGTCTCTATATCCGAACTCAATAACTCCAAATCGGGATAGTTCTGAACGATGAACTTCACCACATTGGCCAGAGTTTCGTCGGCATGTTGCCTGTGATTGCTGACGCAGGCTACGCCCAAAGTGACCAACTGCCACAGGTTCTGGTTATCCACCTCGGCTACGGAAACCTTGTACCTGTTTTGTAGCCGCGCAATGACGGATTTAACCACATGCCTCTTGCCCTTGAGCGAGTGGTTCTCAGGAAGACGGAACTCAATTCGGCAGACACTGACGTTCATTGTTCTTCTGTCCTTATTTGACCCCCATTCGTTTCCAGAGGCTCTCCGATTCTTGTCTTTCGTTCAGTTGTGGGCAATCTAGAAGCCTTCTATACCCAGATTCTTGTAGTTACCTGATTCATCAGGCTTCGCCTCCAACTCAGTCGAACGGCCCGATTGACCAGTAATTCGGGCAACTACATTCATCCGTAGGGGTGAGGCTCGTCCTACCCTCAGTTATCAAGCCAGAGGAACGGGCAGCTACAGCCCCTTTTCAGCCACGTATGCAGCAAGGTCGGCAAGACGACAGCTATAGCCCCACTCGTTATCATACCAGGCCAACACCTTGATGAAGCTGCCATCAATGACCATAGTGCTGGGAGCGTCGAAGATAGCGCTGGCCGGATTGCCCTTGAAATCCGAGCTCACCAGTGGTTCCTCACAGTATTCCAGGATTCCCTTAAGCTCTCCGTCAGCGGCCTTACGAAAGGCATCGTTAACCTCTTCCGCGCTTGCTTTCTTGCTCAGATCAGCGACAAAGTCAACGACAGATACGGCCGAAGTGGGCACCCTCAAGGCAATGCCATGTAGCTTCCCCTGAAGCTCGGGAATCACTACTCCCACAACACGGGCTGCACCGGTAGTAGTGGGGATGATGTTGATGGCGGCGGCTCTCGCCCGCCGGAGGTCGGGGTGGAAGACATCCAGTATCTTCTGGTCGTTGGTATAAGCGTGTATGGTGGTCATCAGACCGTGAACGATGCCGAAGTTCTGATGAAGGACCTTCACCACAGGGGCAACGCAGTTAGTTGTGCAGGAGCCGTTGGATATGATGCGATGCTTAGCCGGGTCATATTGCCCCTCGTTGACACCGAGGACAATGGATATGTCTTCCTCTTGAGCCGGTGCGGAGATAATCACTTTCCTGGTACCGCCTTGCAGATGAGCAGCAGCCTTGCTCGCCTTAGTGAAAAGGCCTGTAGATTCAATGACAATGTCCACTCCGTGATCTCGCCAGGGAATTTTCGCCGGGTCGCGCTCCGCTAGAACCCTTATCTCTTTGCCATCCACTACGATGCAGTCGTCCTTGGCTTCCACCTTACCGGGATAGATGCCATAGTTACTGTCATACTTGAAGAGATGCGCATTGGTTTTGGCATCGGTAAGGTCATTCAACGCCGTTACCTCCAGTTTACCGCCACAGCGCTGGATGATTGCCTTCAGGGCCAACCTGCCGATGCGCCCGAAGCCATTGATTCCTACTCTTGTTGCCATTTCTTTCTCCTCCTGGCCTGTTTTGGACCATCCAGTTTTGATTTCCTGTTCGATTCCAAGTTCAGGCATTTTGTGATTGCGTGATTTATCAGGTCTGGTTGCTCAATGAATTGGGCAACTACATCACTCTGAACACCATCTGCTAGTCTTTAGCCATGTACAAAGAAGCACCCTCCATATCAACATTGGCCACCCTGTCTTCCTGTGTCAAGAGCTTGAGGTGGGCGATGGTCTCCGTAACGGCCAGTCGTCTGTCCCAGACTGCTAAGTCCTGGAAAGCAGCGCCCCCGCTGCTTTCCCTCCACGGAATCTTCTGAGCTATCCCGTAGGCTGTCTGCAGGCCGCTGTCCAGAGCCCTCATGATGACCCTCTTCCTTTCTTCGTGGTGGGCGAGAATCTCGTCAACTCTCAACCCCAGGGCATTGAATACCGGGCCGTGTCCAGGGAGGGTGAAAGTGACCTTAAGGCGCGCCAGTTCCTTAAGGGAAGAAACATAGTCGGCGAGGGGGTTATCGCCCGAATGAGGATTGAAGCTAACATGGGGAGTGGTGTCATACAGAACATGATCGCCGCTGAGAAGGAACTTTCTCTTTCGTTCGTAAAGACAAATATGGCCTGGCGAGTGCCCCGGGGTCCATAGCACTTCCAGTTCGAAGGAGTCGTTGGAAATCGTATCACCATCCTCCAGCTTCACCTCAGGCAGGTCTGTGGTGACATATTCGTTCATCCATAGCGAAGCCTCTCTTAGCTCAGGGAGTTCGTCGCTGGGAACACCGTTCTGCCGAAGCAGGTCTTCGATTTTCTTGAGCAGGCCAGAGAAATCCTTGTACCTGGGAGAGATGAGGCCGGCATCAGCTCTGTGAATAGCTACTTCGGCGCCACAGATTTGCTTTATCTTGGTTGACAGTCCGTAATGGTCGGGATGTATATGAGTGATAACGATCTTCTTGATATCTCGAAGCTTGAGGTTGGAGGCCTTCATCCCTTCCTGGAGCGTCCAGAGAGCTTCCTGGCTGTCCCAGCCACTATCAACCAGTATGTGACCGTTGCCGCCTTCCATTACATAGACATTGGTTGGCCACGATACGCCTGCCGGAGCAGGGGTTTTTATCTGATGAACACCATTCAATACCTGCATTATCCCGTCCTCTCCAGATTATACAGCACCCTTCTGCCGGGATATTCTGCAGCTCCTCCCAATTCCTCCTCTATCCTGAGGAGACGGTTGTACTTAGCCAGTCTCTCGCCGCGACAAGGGGCACCGGATTTGATGAATCCAGCCCTGCTAGCTACTGCCAGGTCGGCAATAGTAGTATCCTCGGTCTCACCGGACCTGTGGCTGATAACGGTTGTCCACGCTGCCTGCTGCGCCCTTTTTATCACAGCCATCGTTTCACTGAGGGTGCCTATTTGGTTGGGTTTGATGAGGATCGAGGTGGAGGCTTTCCGTGCAATGCCCTCTTCCAGTCGCTCCATGTTGGTAGCATAGAGGTCATCGCCCACAAGCAGAATCTGCTCTCCCAGTTGAGCGGTGAGCGACAACCAGCCTGCCCAATCATCTTCATCTAACCCATCCTCAATGCTGATGACCGGATAGTCAGAGACTAGCCGGACATAATAGTCAACCATTTCTGCGGAACTGAAGGTAACACAGTCTCGGGAGAGGACGTATTTTCCATCTTGATAGAACTGACTGGCGGCCGGGTCAAGGGCGATAAACAGATCCTCACCGGCCCTATAGCCCGCCGCATCGATGGCTGCCAGCATCAACTCCAGCGCATCTTTGTTGGAGGGAAGCTGGGGAGCGAAACCACCCTCATCTCCCACATTGGTGCTTGAACCCCTGTCTCTAAGCAGTTCGCGAAGAGAGTGGTATACCTCGCAACTTATGCGCATGGCCTCACTGAAACTGGCAGCGCCGAGCGGCACTATCATGTATTCCTGGAAATCGGTAGAGCCGGGGGCATGCCTGCCGCCGTTGATGATGTTTAGCATAGGGATAGGCAACAGGTTAGCTTCTCCCTCTGCCATATGACGGTAGAGAGGAGTCTCCTCGTAGTTGGCGGCGGCCCTGGCTACTGCGAGAGATGTCCCCAGTATGGCGTTGGCCCCAAGCCGGGCCTTGTTGGCGGTGCCATCAAGTTCGATTAGTCGACGATCAATAGCAGCCTGATCTGAGACGGACATGCCAGCTATAGCTGAGGCAATCTCAGTAGCGACGTGTTCTACTGCTTTCAGAACGCCAAATCCCCCGTATCTGCTTTTGTCACCATCCCGAAGCTCCACGGCCTCATGTTTTCCGGTGCTCGCACCTGACGGAACAGAAGCGACGCCCACGGTGCCATCAACCAATACCACCTCCACCTCTACTGTGGGATTGCCGCGGGAATCAAGGATCTCTCTGGCTCTTGTGGTTCTAATACTGGCCATTTCTCCTTCTCTTTCGCTTACTGTGAGCGTAGCGAGGCAGTGTCACAATTCGTGCACCCCCTGGCTAAGCAAGTCGCCTTTTCCACTGCTTCTATCGCACTCTGAACCCTGATTATTGAATCATCTTCGCTCCCGCTTCGTGAGAATGACCAGGTATTGAGGCCGATGACCGGGATACGGTTCTTCAGGGCATAAGCGATTTCGCTCAGGGTTCCGTAGCCTCCGCCAACGGCAATGACCGCCCGAGCCGACTTCACCACCAGTGCATTTCTGGCCTCGCCCATGCCGGTAACCACGGGGATGTCAATCCAGGGATTGGCGCTGCTTGCTTCTCCCCCGGGCAAGATGCCGACGGTCAAACCGTCACTTGATTTGGCTCCCCTGCAAACTGCCTCCATCACGCCACCCAGGCCACCACAGATCACGGTGGCACCTCGCTGGGCTAACAACTCGCCGACAGTTTCTGCCAGCTTAGCTTCCTCAGCAGAACAAGCTGAGTCTCCAATGACCGCGATGTTCATATCCCAGTGTGCTTACGAATTATACTATACTACCAGCTAAAGGCTCCAAATGGAATACCTTGAGACTAGTTGAACTTGTTCATCGCCGCTTCTATCCCATTGGTAAGAAAGCAATCGATGACTTCAGATACGGTGACAACTGCGGGCTCAATCAGCTTTTCTTCCTGAGATGAGAAGCCACCGAGCACATGGCTGACTATGGCGTCCTCGCCGACGGATTGCCTTTCCATCTGGGGATGCTCAATACCCACCCTGACGCGTGGAAAATCCTCACTTCCCAGGGCCGAGATAAGAGAGTTCATTCCCCTGTGTCCTCCCGAGCCTCCGCTCTGCCGCAGGCGAATCTTGCCTAAAGGCAAATCGAGGTCATCATAGACTATCAAGAGGTCGCTCAAATGAATGTCGTGCTTGCGCACCAAGCAGGCCACGGTTGTGCCGCTGAGGTTTACAAAGGTCATGGGCCTGGCCAGCAGCACTCTCTCACCCCCCACTTCGCCCATGCCCACTCTGGCCCGGCATTGCTTGCGGTCGAAACGGATGGAGTGAAGCCGGGCGTAGTGATTGAGACATCGGAAGCCGATGTTGTGGCGGTTACGCGCGTAAACCTTGCCCGGGTTACCCAGACCAACGATGAGTTTCACTTGACTTCGTTGACGTCTTCAACAACTGGCGCGGACGGCATGCCGATGCAAGCTGTCCTCAGCATTACAGTACTACCCTGCGCCAGAGGTTCCTTAGTAGCAGCCAGGTTCGCAGGCGCAAGAGCTAGCTGCGATTGGGGAAGCTGTGGATTACATCGCATAGTCTCGCACGCTGACAGCGCCGTGTCCCGTTTCCTTCGGTCCCGCTCGGTTTTTCAGCGTGGCTTCTGCCTTCGTTGCAGTGATTCTACCACAGTACATCTCTTGGTTTCCTATTCTGCAGTGGTGTTGCCGGGCGATTCTCAGAATGGCCGACGGGTTCTCGGAACCCCGACCAGCTAGCCTGCCGCTGCTCCGGCCCTTCAATTTTGGCCTGTGGTGTCGCATCGAGGACGCGTTCGGCCGGAGCGTCGCCGCACTCGTCATGCGGCCTGCAAGCCAGGCTTGGCTTGCAGGTGGATATTTGCTAGACTGACGGCGAAAGGAGGCTTGATGGAAATAAAGGAATGGCTTAAGGCGGCCCTGGATGACCTGAGCCGAGCCGGCGCCGACTATGCGGACGGACGCTACCTCGACCGCGAGACAGAGAGCAT
>SOJB01000030.1 GCA_004376695.1 Dehalococcoidia bacterium
CTGGATGTTCAAAGGCAGCTGGCGATTGAGAATTATCTCAACGATACAGTAGAGGCCCCTGCCGTTACTGAGGAAGAAGCCAGGGCATACTACGAGGACTACAGGGAGTCCTTCCTGCTGCGATATCCAGATCAGCCGTTTCCGCCGTTTGAGCAGGTACAATCGGAGATAGTGAAGTTGCTATCGCAGGAAAAGCAACAGGAAGCTATGCTCATTCTAATCGAGGAACTGGAAGAGAAGGCTGACGTCAGAAGATACACGTGACCGCAATGACTCATCCCATTGCGGGGTCTGGAGTGGTCCCTTCGATAACCAGCAGGGCACAGCTGCGCAGGCCTGGCGCGCATGTGAAGAATCTCAGCCCGGATTGCTCTGTTCTCTGCCGCTGATTCCGTGGTCCGCTCTTCGACGTACATCGACACCCCGCCAACATCAAGAAACCGGCCATTGTCACGAAGCAGAGCGTCCAGAGGTATCCCCGTGTGGTCTTTGCCAGGGGGTATCAGATAGGGGATGACGGTGAAAATGAACCGGCTCCAACAAAGAGCGCAGTGTATGATATCATCAGTAGTCTCTCCCTTAAGGCACCGGCCGTTGGCCGGATCTGTACTACCTGGAGGAGCACGATTGTCAATGCATGGCAGAATTCGCCTGCTCAGGGCAAGAAGATGGTTGTTCTGGATCCTGACAACCATCCTCGTAGTCGCCTTACTCCCGGGCATTCCCGGGAGTTTGGAGGGCCACGCGAGTGAAACCGAAGAACTGCATTTCTGCATACTCCATACCAACGACATACATTCGGCGCTGATACCCCATTCGCCGGCCGTAGACTACCACCCCGAGAAAGAAAACCCTGCTATAGGAGGTCTTGCGCGGCTGGCCACGGCCGTGGAGGGAATCCGACAGAACAAGAGGGAGGAAGGTGAGCCGGTCCTTCTCTTTGACGCAGGTGATTTTCTGGGAGGCGCCGCCTTCGCCTGGCTGGCCCTTCACGGTTACGCCGCCGAGCTTACCATAATGCAGAAGATGGGATACGACGCTGTTGCCATCGGCAACCACGAATACGACTATGGCCCCGACGTCCTGGCGCAATATCTTCTGAAAGCGGGGTACCCCGAAGCCCACCGGAAGACACTGGTGCTGGCCTCCAACACGAAGGCAGCGGAGAACCATCCCCTGGCTGCCCGGGACCTCTACCGGAACAGCGGGATGTTTGAACTGGAAAACGGCCTGACAGTAGGAGTTTTCGGCCTCATAGGTGAAAGCGCCGTCCTGACAATGGTCGAAGACGACGAGATGCAGTTCCTTGACCCATACGAGGCGGCCCGCCGGGCGGTAGATGAGCTGAAAGCACAGGGTGCCGATATCATCGTAGGCATAACTCACTCCGGCGTGGATGAAGACCGTGAACTGGCACGGGAGGTTCCGGACATCGACGTAATCGTAGGCGGTCACTGCCATACCGCCCTGTACAGGCCGGTCATGGAAGGCGCTACCCTCATTGTCCAGGCCGGTTCCCTGGGAGAGTATCTGGGGCAACTGGAGCTGGCGTACAACCCCAACACGGGCAAGGTACGGGTGCGCAACGAAGAAAACGACCGCCCGTTCCTGGTTCCCATCGACAACAGCTTTGCGCCTCACCCGGAAATCGATGCCCTGGTCACGGAATATACCCGCGTATTGAATGCGCACATACGTGAGATGACCGGCGGCGA
The DNA here is from genome assembly GCA_004376695.1 of Dehalococcoidia bacterium. Lineage (GTDB taxonomy): Bacteria > Chloroflexota > Dehalococcoidia > GIF9 > AB-539-J10 > RBG-13-51-36. The sequence continues at coordinate 1,716 of SOJB01000030.1, forward strand.
ATTCGACGATGTCATGACTACGGTAGCCAGGTCTGACTTTGTCCTGTCCAATCAACCGCCCTTGAGTGAAACTCCCCTCGGCAACTTCGTTACCGATGCCATGCGGCTGGTCGCCCAGGAGGTTACCGGCAAGAGGGTCGACATAGCAGGTCAGGCCAACGGCATCATCCGAAAGAGCATCTTTCCCGGCGCCATGGAACACTCTGGAGGAGATGTTTCTTTCTACGAGATCGTCGAAGCTGTAGGCATGGGACACGGACACGACGGCTACGCAGGTTGTCCCATTGTATCTGTCTATATCACCGGCGAAGAAGTGCGCCGGCTGCTGGAGATAACCATACTGCTGCAGGAGTTTATGGAAGATTCCTTCTTGCAGTTCTCCGGCCTGCGATACAGCTACAATCCCTCCAATGCGGTGCTCTTGACCGTGCCTTTCATAAACCTGCCCGTTCCCACGACCCGTGCAGTTACCAGGGCCGAGCTTTACACGGGAGATGGGATTCAACCTGCAGACGGTGAAGGGTACATCCCGTTAAGACGCGGAGACGAGAAGTTGTACCACCTGGTTACCGACGGCTACATCCTCCTCTTCCTCCCCATGGTGACAGACATGCTGCCCCAGCTGGAGATAGTGCCCAAGAATGCCGATGGAGAGCCGGTACCGCTGGAAAGACTGGACGAACTGATAGTGCATCATGCCGACGGCAGAGAACTCAAAGTGTGGGAGGCAGTGGTGAGCTATGCCGCAGCGCAGCCGCCGGGAGCGGATGGTGTACCCCGGATACCCGATTATTATGAAGGTGTCGCCGGGCGCATTAACAGAACCTGGACTTTCCCATTCATAGGATGGCTTGTCTTGATTCTGGCGGCCATTGCGGCGGGAATAGTATTCCTGCTCCTCCGCAGGAGAAGGCACAGGAAGCTGTAAGATACGATTCGCGTGGCGCAGCCGGACTGTCAGGCACATTACAATAGGTGATATCGTGGCAGGCGAAGAACGATCAAGAATAATGGCTCACATTCAGCCCAATGCCGGTCGGAGCGAGGTAATGGGCTTCAGAGCCGGAGTTCTACAGGTAAGGATTGCCGCACCTCCCATAAAGGGCAAGGCTAATGACGAGTTGATGAGATTGCTCAGTGATGTCCTGGGAGTCAGCAAGAGCAACCTTGCTATCGAAAAAGGTGTCACCAGCAGGAAGAAGACAATAATCATCACAGGGTTGGGACAAGACCGGGTCGTGAAGCTGCTTGAAGGGCACTGAACCACACTTGAGGCAATAATCTACCCGATTACTGCCCAGCTTCGCGGCTCCCTCATTAAGGCAAGGTGCGCCTTAGTTCAAACACCACCGGGTTTTCGGCATCGGGGCAGACAACAATAGCCTTGTTGCGATCTTGCTCCCATGGAAACGAACCGCCGAACTGCAGGACCTGGGCAAAGGGGAAAAGGGAGTAAAAGGCCCATGAGCAAAGGTTGGCTGGAGTCCCTTGTCCGATGACAAACTCGTCACCGACCCTGTGTTTGGCCGTGCAGGTCCCCTTCTGGGAGATTACCTTAGCTATGACTTCAGACATTTCAACCTCCTATCTCGACGCCGTTTGGACTGACACTTCTGTCCTCCATTTCCGCCTGGAGCGACCTGAGTTACCTGCATAGTATATATCGTACGGCTCAATATGAGCGAGCGGCGTATGCACAGTCCGCGAAAACAATGGATGGCAACGAATTCTCCTTCTCGATTCAGCGCAGGTACTTGACAAGAAAACCATGACTGGTGTATAAGGTATGCGGTGGTTCTTAGTTTAGGTTGTCACATACTTGGTTAATCAATCTCGATTCACTGAAGATCGTTCAAGCGTTTGGATGACCGTAACTCAAGCCAACTATCTAGAAGAAAGGAGGTCATCCAATGAGTTTTCAGGACAAGTCGCTCCGGTGCGCCGATTGCGGGCAAGATTTCATCTTCACTTCCGGTGAGCAAGAGTTCTACGCGTCTCGCGGTTTGCAGAACGAACCCAGACGTTGCCCCGAGTGTCGGCGAACCAGGAAATCAGAGCGCCGCGCGGGCAATGACTACGGATCCCCACGCCAGATGTTCCCCGCGGTATGCGCCGACTGTGGCAAAGACACCGAAGTACCATTTGAGCCCCGCGAAGAGAGGCCGGTATACTGCAACGAGTGCTACAGCAAAGTCAGAATGAACAGATAAGGCCACGTCGGTCTTAAAGACGCAGAAGGCCGGGTACCCTGAAGTACAGGATACCCGGCCTTTCGATTACCAGAGCAAGGTTAGTATGACACAGGTTCCAGCGTTTTCCAGTCATTGCCGGTCTTGATGGATTATCGAGGGAGATTACGGTTCGCCTCTGGGCATCGACTGCGTCAGTCCTCTGGCCGAGGGTAATTGGAGTGCCCGAGTCGGTAGCGTTTAGCTTGCCTTACAGGTTTCACATTGCCCCGGTAGTCGGGGGCGATGATGTTGAATACCAGGCTTATCTTGGGATCCACCATCCGCGAACTGATTCGCGTTTCGATCTCGTCCAAAGAGAGACACGTGGTGATAACCATCGGTAACCTGGCATTGTAACGGTAGTTTATTAATTGATATAGCTTCTCCTGAGCCCAGGGCGTAGCTGACTGCTCTCCGAAGTCATCGAGTATCAGCAGAGGAATCTCTCTGATCTTCTCGAAGAACTTGTCATAGGGCATTTTGCTGTCGGGACTGAACGAGGAGCGCAAATGGTCAAGAAGATCGGGCACGACTACAAAGAAGAGTGCTTCTCCCTGCGCCCGCCGATGATTGGCAATAGCTGCCGCGAGGTGAGTCTTGCCACAACCATTGATGCCCTGGAATATCAGCCAGCCCTCCGGAGAGCGGGCGAATCCCTGTGCCAAATTGAAAGCCTGGCGCAAATTCTGACGCTGTTCCAGGGGAAGCTCCAGCCTCTCGCGGTCGAAGTTATCAAAGGCCATACCTTGTAGTAGCTCTAGTTCTAAGCCATACTGGTGTTCCAGGGGCGATCTCTGATCGATCGTCCATACCTGGCAGAACTCATTATCAGCGAGACGGCCACGCATGCGTTCATCCATTTTCTCCGCTGGCGCGTCGGTGGTGATCACCGTCGCCATCCTGGCATTGAAGCGGTGATTAAGGAGTTGTTCCAGTTTCTCTTTAGCCCAGGCAGTAGCGCTTCCCGTAGCAAGGTCATCAAGCACCAGCAGAGGCGCGTTCTTTACCTGCTCAAACAGCTCGTCATAAGTGATGTCGCTTGCGGGACTGAAAGCGGAGCGGAGGTGGTCCAGGAGGTCGGCAGCACCGATATAGAACACGGGCTCTCCCGAGCCAAGACGGCGATTGGCGACAGCGCAAGCCAGGTGCGTTTTGCCAGAGCCACCCGCACCCGAAAACACCAGCCAGCCCTCGGGATTATCGGCAAAGGCCTTAGCAGCCTGGCAAATCCGGGTGAAGTGCTCCTGGGAAGCGGCATTGGCCGTCCTTCCTTTAGGAGACAGATTATCAAATGTAAGCTGCTTCAAAGCACCCAGGTTGCTATACCTCTCAAGGAATTCCGACTTCTTCCTTCTCAGGTCTCCTCTGCTGCAGCTACACGGTACCGCGCGGCCATAATCAGCCTTCCCTGAATCCAGGACAGGATGCACAAAGCCGGCTCCCCTGCAAAGAGGGCAGGTTTCACCGTCTTCAGCCAAGGGCAAGGGAGCGTCACCTTTTGACGAGGTGCCCGTATTTGCCCTTGACATATTTGCTTGGGCCACCTTTTTTAGCGTTTCCTTGATACTCTCCACTGTCCTTACCTTCGCTAGCCCACCTTTCCAGGATGCGGGCGATGTATCTCCAACTCCGCTTATTAAGCATCACTGCTTCCTTAAATGCATCTTCAATCCACCGGGGCGGATAGAACTTCTCTGCTTCCTTGAGCTCTTCCGCAATCATGGGCGTTATTATGCCTATGTTCTGCTCGTAGAGAGTGAAGATATTGGCAGCCGGCGGCTGATAATCCGGGTACATCGGAGCGGCCATAGCATATACATCCTCGGGCACTCCGTCTATATCCAGAGTCGAGTGTAACAGTGCGCCATCCTCCACGGCCGAGGCCAGGGCCTGGCGCAGTTTCTCCTCGTCTAGCCCAGCTGGCAGTTGACGGCTTTCAGCTTTCAGCTCTCTGTAAGTAACCCCGATAATATCGGGATGCCGGAGGTCTTGCTTTCGCTGGATAAGATAAGCCGCACATAACACGACCTTAAGCTCGGCCACATTCTGAATCCTGGCCATCGTCTCGGTGAAGAAAGAGCCGGGCAAGGAGATAGACTCTGTTCTCGCCTGAGATTTCGATAATCGCCGGTTCGGCATGTTTTTACCTTCATGAGGCAGAAATCAACTCGGCCTCTAGACTAGTAAACTTGCTGGTCCTGCCCACGAATCGTAGCTTAAGCTGTCCTAAAGGACCATTGCGATGTTTGGCTATGATGATATCCGCGATGCCGCGGGGATAAGGCTCCTTTTCGATGTCATGCACCTTACTCCACTCCTCGACAGAAAAATACATGTCATCTCGATAGATGAAGAGAACGACATCAGCATCTTGCTCGATGCTGCCGCTTTCGCGCAGGTCAGCAAGCTGAGGTATATGGGAGGCCCGCCATTCTACGGCCCGACTGAGCTGGGACACCGTCAGTACCGGCACACTCAGTTCCCTGGCCAGGGCTTTCAAGGCTCCGGTTATCTTGCTGATTTCCTGCACTCGGGTTTCGTTCTTGCCATCGCCGTGTATCAGCTGCAGATAGTCGATGATAACAAGGTCGATGTTCCGTTCGAAGTGAAGGCGTCGCACCTTGCTCCTTATATCGAGGATCCGGAGTTGAGGTGAATCATCGACATAAATCGGTGCCTCGGACAGGATTCCGCTCGCTTCCATGATCCTGATCTCATCATGCTCACTGAAGCCGCCAAGATGGACCTTTCTGAAATCCACCCCGGACTCACTGGCCAGCAGCCTCTGTACGACCGCTTCCCGGGACATTTCCAAGCTGCACAAAGCAACACATGCCTTCTGGTTAACGGCCGCGTTTCTGGCGATGTTCAGAGCCAAACTCGTCTTGCCCACGCTAGGCCTCGCCGCCAGAACAACCAGGTCAGACCTCTGCAATCCCCCCAGGAAATCGTCCAGGGCGGCAAAACCGGTCAGAACATGAGGTATTCCGCCTTCCCGCGGCGCAGCATGCGGTCCGACCTGCTCGAAGTACTGGCCCAAGGCATCGCGTATTGGAACAAAATCCCGCGGATCCCGTCTCATTCGCACTTGAAATAGGATGTCTTCGGCCTTGTTGAGGCTGGCATCGATATCGGGGCTGGCTTCATAGCCAAGTGCCTCAATCTGCCCGGCGGCAGCGATCAGCCGCCGCATCGTCGCTGTACTGGACACTATTTGGGCATAATACTCAGCATGGAGCGATGTGGGCACATTACTTATGAGATGACTAAGAAAGGCGGCACCACCGATTTGCTCGAGCTTGTTCTGCCGCATCAGCTCGTGAGCCACCGTAATCTGGTTTATGACTTCGTTGCGTTGATAAAGAGAGAGACAAGCCTGGTAAATCGCCCGATTCGTTTCGGAGAGGAAATCCTCGGCCTTGAGGGATGTGGAGACTTTCAGTATCGCGTCAGGGTCAATCAGCAGCGACCCGATTGCTGCCTCCTCAGCCTCGATATCGTGGGGCGGGACTTTCCCCTCTGCCATACCTAGTCTTGCTCCTCCTCGATAACAACGGTGATCTTCGGTTTGATGTCGCCGCTCAACCTGACGATCACCTCATGGCTGCCTGCCTGGCGCAGAGGTTTCTCTATATCTATCTTCTTCTTATCAATGACGACGCCGGCAACCTGACCCAACTCCTCAGCTATATCGGAACCGGTGACGGAGCCGAACAGGCGGTCTCCGGCTCCCGCACGGGCCTTGAAGTGAATCTCCTTACCTTCAATCTGCTGAGCCAGTTCAGCCAACTGATCCCGATCGGTGCTCTCTGCTCTCCGTTCCTTCTCGAGTCTGGCCTCCGTTTCTTTGATGACCGTGGGTGTGGCCACCACAGCCAGACCGCGAGGCAGAAGGAAATTCCTGGCAAAGCCCGCGGCCACTTCCTTTATCTCTCCAGCTCTTCCCTTCCCGGGGATGTTCTCTAATAAGACAACTTTCATAAAACTCCTCGCTTCGCTCAGGATGATAAGAACCTCTCTGCCAACACAGCGGCAGTAGCGCCATCCCCAGCAGCAGTTATCGCCTGTCTGGCTGAATTATGACGGACGTCTCCGGCGGCAAACACTCCCGGAATCCCCGTTTCCATCATCTCGTTGGTGATTATGTAGCCCCCTTCGTTCAAAGGCAGAACTCCCTGCCACGCAGCGCTATTGGGCACCGAGCCGATAGCGACAAAAACTCCCTTCAGCTCCAATACTGATATTCTAGCATCTTTGGTATTCTCTAGACTAATCTGTCTGACTACGCCATCGCCTTCAATTGCGGTGACAATGGTGTCCCAGATAAGCTCTATCTTTGGTTCAACAAGAGCTCTTTCTTGAATTATCCTGCTGGCTCGAAGCTGGTCACGACGGTGGATGACCTTGACGGAGGAGGCAAACCTGCTTAAGTAGAGAGCCTCGGTGATGGCAGCATCGCCGCCGCCTACTACGGCTACCGCCTTATCCTTGAACAGAGGGCCGTCACAGGTGGCGCAATAGGAAACTCCCTTGCCTATGTATCTGTCCTCACCGGGCACGCCCAGCTTGCGGAATTGAGAGCCAGAAGCAACGATTATCGACTCAGCCGTAAGATCTCCTTCCCCGGTGCGGACCAGATGATTCCTCCGGCCCGGCACCACTCCGGTGACCTCGGCAAGTAAGGTCTCTAATCCATAGCTAGTGGCTTGCTCGTAGATGAGCTGTCCTAACTCAATGCCCGAAATACCCTTGGGAAAGCCCGGGTAGTTCTCCACGCGCTCAGCGTTGATTATCTGCCCGCCGAGTATCCCTCTTTCGACAAGCAAAGTGCTAAGCCTCGAGCGGGAGCAGTACAGCCCGGCGGTGAGCCCTGCCGGTCCGCCACCGATGATGGTCACCTGGTAGTTCTTGTTCACGCCTTAATCTGCCGCAGCTCTCTTCCGGCATCGATACCGCTCTCCCTGCCCGGCCGGAGCCATACTGGCAGCAGAGAGTCAGGCAATCTCAATTAGGTCGGATGAGCACACTGATTATACCATCGACTTCTACCTCTGGGTCGGGAATGCTTCTTCTAGCTGCGATGGAACTCCTGTCTGATCTTATCAAGTGTCCCTGGCTGGAGGATATCAGCCACGGTCATAGCCATTGCCTTGGCCGCGTCCATCAAGCCTTTGTGTCCCGCCTCCGAGGCAGTTGCCGCGGCAAACTCCGGCGTATGTATCGATACGCCCGGCGAGGCTACAGCTATCGTGGGATGTATGCTCGGCAGCAGTTGACTGACATTTCCCATATCGGTGCTGCCAAAGCCAAAACGGGGGTCGAAGGGCACTACCTGCCGCCCCAGCGACTCCAAATTCTGACCGAATAATCGAGCCAGGGTTACATTGTTCTTCATCGGGGCATACGTCGTACCTCTCCAGCGATACTCCAGTCTTGCTCCACTCGCTATGGAAGCTCCTGTGAAGCAGTTCAAGATTCTGCCCTTCAACTCATCAAGGTACTCGTTCTCCGGCGCACGTATCAGGAACGTTGCAGCGCTGTGAGCAGGCACTATGTTGGGTGCTTCCCCACCATCGGTGATTATGCCATGGACACGCGCCTCCTCTCTGATGTGCTGGCGCAACGAGTTTATGGAGGTAAAAGCTATGATCATAGCTTCCAGAGCGTTAATACCCTTATGAGGTTGACCGGCAGCGTGAGCTGGCAGGCCAAAGAATTCGACCTCCAGGGTGCTGCAGGCAAGTGCCTGTATGGTTACCATGTTCAGATTGTCAGGATGTATTATCATGGCCACATCTATTCCGTGAAAGGCTCCTGCTTTCACCATGTCTATCTTGCCACCCAAACCTTCCTCTCCGGGAGTGCCCACGACCAGAATACTGCCTCCTAACTGGTCAATGATGGATTTGCTGGCCACACCGGCACCGACGGCAGAAACGCCTATTATGTTATGCCCGCAGCCATGCCCGATTCCCGGTAAAGCATCATATTCGGCAAGCAAGGCAATTCTCGGACTCCCCTGGCCATACGTTGCCCGAAAGGCCGTAGCCAGGCCGGCAATGCCTCGTTCCACCTGAAATCCACACCCTTCAAGATAGCCGGTAAGCCAGGCCGACGCTTTCTCCTCCTCGAACCCCAACTCAGGGTTGTCATGGATGCTCAGGCTCAGCTGGATAAGCTGTCGTCTTTGCAGCTCGACAGCATCTTTTGCCTTCAGCTTTAGCTTTTCCATCTCCGATACTTGAACCTCCTGCCAATAGCTATTATACTTGGTACCTGGTTCGAATTTCCAGTCTCAGACAAATGGAGAGGATTGAGGGCGAGCTTCTCAGGACTCCAGTGAATGTGGCTCAACTGCTGAAAGAGCCCGTCGGCTCCAGTCGGAGCTATGTCATAGATGCGACAATTCATGAGGAAGTTGAAGGTCCTGTGAAAGGAAGCGTGAAGCTGATTCATACCAGTCGGGGCATTCTGGTTCAAGGCACATTAGCCGTTGAGGTAGAACTCGCATGTAGCCGCTGCCTCAACACATTCTCACACCATCTAGATTTCACTGCTGAGGAGGAGTTTCTTCCCACAATCGACGTATGTAGTGGTCTGCCACTATCGTTAGAGGAGAAGTCGGATGAGTTTACCATTGACAGGAAGAACATACTTGACCTGGGCGAGCTAATACGGCAATATACTCTGTTGAATCTGCCCATGAAACCATTGTGTCGTCCTGATTGCTCAGGAACAAAGGAGACGAATTCATATGGCGTTACCTAAGAAGAAAACCTCTAAGTCACGACAGGGGATGAGGCGCAGCCACCTTCAGCTGACTTCGCCTGCTGTCGATGCGTGCCCGCATTGCCACAGCCCCAAGTTATCTCACCGTGTTTGTCTTAACTGCGGCTGGTACGGTGACAGAGAGGCGATTGAGGTCAAGCCCCCCAAGAAGAAGTAAAGCAGGATGGCCGAGTTATCAAGGGCAGCTTATGTTTTCCCGGGGCAGGGCTCACAAAGCACCGGCATGGGCCAGGACCTATATGACCGCTATCCTTCAGCCAGGGCAGTCTTTGATGAAGCTGATGCTTCCTTGGGCTTTTCTCTCTCCCGTTTATGCTTCGAAGGTCCGGCGGATGAACTAACAAAGACGCACAACGTGCAGCCAGCGATACTGGTCGTCAGCGTTGCCTGCCTTAAAGCTCTTGAAGAGACGGCCATAGCTGATTTCCCTTCTCCCGCCTTTGTTGCCGGTCACAGTTCGGGAGAGTACACCGCTCTTGTTGTCGCAGGTGTGCTCAGTGTGACCGACGCCGTCTTGCTTGTCAGGGAAAGAGGCAGGCTAATGTATGAAGCCGGGCTGAAACGCCCCGGGAGCATGCTGGCTGTAATAGGTCTCGATGAAGAAACAGTGAAAGACATAAGCATCCACTGCGAAGCCGAAATCTCCAATATGAACTGCCCCGGGCAGATCGTGCTCAGTGGTACCACCCAGGCCCTGGCCGAGGCCGACAAACTGGCGAAGGCAAGAGGTGCTCGTGCTCTTGTTCCTCTGAAGGTTAGCGGGGCTTTTCATTCCGTCTTGATGGAGCCAGTCATAGCTGAATTCAGTGACATCGTGTCCAGCTTCAGGTTTCAGCCACCAGTCATTCCCGTAATATCCAATGTGACCGCCCGACCGTTGACAGACATCGACTCCGTAAGAGAAGAACTGGTGAAGCAACTTCGTAATTGCATCCGGTGGCAAGGGTCGGTGGAGTATATGATGCATAATGGCGTAACCACCTTCTATGAGATAGGTCCCGGGAGAGTGCTCAGCAGCCTGATCAGGCGCATCAACTCAGACCTCCAGACCGTCAATGTATCAGGAGTTGAGGATATAGCGCAGCTAGCATGTGAAGAGGGACCAACTGGCTAATGACCGGCATCAGGCGAAAGGCAAGAATCGCTGCTCTCCAGGCACTCTATGAGCTTGATTGCACCAAGCACAAGCCAGAGGAAGCCTTAGCCCATCTGACCATAGAGGAGAAGTTGCCTCAACAGGCGCTCAGCTACAGCGAAGAGCTTGTCAGAGCAGTGCTCCAGCATAAACCTGAGATTGATGCCCTTATCAAGAAATCTGCCTCTACCTTTCCCGCGGAACACATGTCCATCATCGACAGGAGCATTCTGCGACTGGCTCTTTCTGAGATTCTATTCCACGATAGAACCCCAGTTGACAAGACTCCGTTCAAGGTGGCCATAAATGAGGCCATAGAGTTGGCCAAGGAATTCGGAAGCGATTCTTCGCCCCGGTTAATTAACGGAGTATTGGGGGCAATAACGACCGAACGTGGCCTGGGATAATGACAATCGTAACCGAAGATGATGCAATCCGGATTGTGAGGCTTGAGCTGGGCCCCTTTGGAACCAATTCCTACATTGTAACCTGTCGAAAAACACAAGACAGCGCGCTGATAGATGCGCCCGCGGAGGCATCCATCATCGTAGACACATTAAGGAATACCACGCCCCGGTTTATATTGCTGACCCACAGTCACTTCGATCATATCGCTGCCCTTGCCCAACTACGGGCTGAGCTGAAGATTCCCCTGGCCGCCCATGCATCAGACGCTGCAAACCTAGAGTCGCCACCAGAGACGTTGTTGAGTGACGGCGATACATTATCGCTGGGTGACCTCACATTTGCCGTTCTTCATACACCGGGGCACACCCCAGGCAGTCTATGCTTCAGGGTCGGTCGCTACCTGATATCAGGCGATACCATTTTCCCGGGTGGGCCGGGCAGGACAAGCTCTCCAGCTGCCTTTGAACAGATAGTCAAATCTACAGCGGAGAAGATTCTTGTACTGCCGGACGATACTCTGGTGTACCCTGGTCATGGTGATGCCACCGTGCTAAAGAAGGAAAAGGACGAGTATGCCATATTCAACTCGCGGCGTCATGATCCCCGACTGTGTGGCGATGTACTCTGGCTTTCAACTTAGTCAGTACCGGTAAGTGTCCACGGACAACGAGCGAAGCGGATTCCTCACGAGGTGTCCATGAGTTCATTGACGTCTTCGTCCGTCCCGATACTTTCCGGCAATGGACACTTCCTCGCTTACGAAGAGGCATTCTCTACTTCTACTCGCTCCTCATCAGATTTCTATACACGACCTTGCTGCAGGTTGCCCTCAGCTTTTGACAGGACCTCTGTGACTAACTAAACTAATGACATAAGCGGGAAAATGGCTGTCATCGACGAATTCGTCAAATCGCATCCGAAATCAAGAGAGTTACACGAAAGGGCGCTGAACCACTTCGCGGCTAAAGGGGTCACCCACGTCGGTCGTATCTGGGATCCCTTCGGTCCTTATATGACTCACGCTCAAGGCTCAAGGATTTGGGACGTAGATGGGCATGAATACATCGAGTTTCGAAACGGGCACGGCGCCCTGATACTGGGCCACGGCCACCCGGCTGTAGTGAAGGCAATACATGACCAGGCAATCAAGGGAACCCTTTATAGCGCCTCCCACGAACTGGAAATAGAGTGGGCGGACCTGATAAAGAGCATGGTGCCAACCGCAGAGAGGGTGGAGTTTTTCGCGTGCGGGCAGGAAGCAAACATGATGGGGATAAGACTTGCCCGGGCTTTTACCGGTAGAACAAGAATCCTCAAGTTCGAAGAGAACTTCCATGGTTGGGCCGACCAGTTAGTAGCTCCTCGTGCGCCCGGCGCCGTTAACGCGGAGATCAAGGTAATACCCATGCGTGACCTCAGAATACTGGAAGAGGAGTTGGCCACCGGGCGATATGCCATAGTCCTCACCGAGGGCGGTGGTGCCCACATGGCAGGCCAGGTTCCCTGGGAACCTGATTTCATTCGGGCGGTGGGCCCCTTGGCCAGGAAGTACGGCACCGTCTGGCTTCTGGACGAGGTGGTCACCGGCTTCCGTGATGGCCCAGCTGGCTGGGGTGGCTTCATGAGGTTAGAGCCGGACTTGACTACTTTCGGTAAGAGCGTGGCGGGCGGAATGCCGGCCGGGGTCTTAACCGGTCGGGCCGACATCATGGGGATGTTAGCGCCCAAGCCTCCTCCCGAAAGCTGGATTTCTCACTCCGGAACCTGGAATGCCATGCCTATCGTGTGTGCTGCCGGCATTGCTGCCTGCAAGCTCCTCAAGGACGGTTCCGTTCAGAAGCAGGTCAACGAAATGGGAGCTTGCTTGCGGCAGACTGGTAATAGGGCACTGCAAGAATCGGGCTATAACTGGCGTCTCTACGGTCGGTCTATTATCCATACCTACTTCGGCGCGCTTGACTTCGAAGTGGACGATGCCGGCAATCCGCCCACCAGGGACATCAAGAAGATGCTGGCCGGGAGCGAGGAGAAGCACAAACTGGGCCTGTACCTTCTTCATCATGGGATCCACACGCACCAGGGGAGAATGCTCATACTGTCAGTGGCTCACACGAAAGATGATATCGAGAAGACAGTCGACGCCCTGGTCAAGGCTATACGTGATGCCGTGGCTGACGATGCTATCGGAGGATTACCGGCATAGACATGCTCAGGCTGCCCTATTGTCGATGGAGGTACGGTGTAGTATTATACCAATGCTGCAACAAAGCAACAGGGAGACAAGGAGAGGCTATACTCTGAACGACCTTATGTCTGGAAGCCCTGAGGAAGTAAGGGCGCTCATTCGACGAGGGGAACTAACCCGGCCCACCGCAGGTTTGGCCCCGGGCTATGCCCAGGCGAATCTAGTCGTACTCCCTGAAGACCTGGCCTTCGACTTCTTCCTCTTCTGTCAGCGCAATCCTGGACCGTGCCCGGTTCTCGAAGTGGTGGAATCGGGGAGATACGAACCATCCCTGACGGCCCGAGGGGCAGACCTCAGAGTAGACATTCCCTTATACAGAATTTACCGAGATGGCGAACTGGTGGCAGAGGAGAGAGATGTCACTGGTTACTGGGATGATGATTTGGTGTGTTTTCTACTCGGTTGCAGTTTTACCTTCGACGCAGCCCTGATAAGAGCCGGGATACGCCTGCGGCATATCGAGCAGGGTAAGAACGTGGCCATGTACGTGACCAGCATTGAGGCCAGGCCAGCGGGTATGTTCTCGGGGCCCATCGTTGTGAGCATGAGACCCATTCACGAGCCAAAGGTGGTAAGATGCGTTCAGATAACGTCGCGGTTTCCCATGGCCCACGGCGCTCCCCTGCACATAGGCAATCCGGCGAAGATGGGTATTAGGAACATTGAGCATCCGGATTATGGTGATTATGTGGAAATCAAGGAGGACGAGGTTCCCGTGTTCTGGGCCTGCGGTGTTACCGCCCAGGCCGCAGCGCTGAGATCCAGGCCGCGGTTGATGATAACTCATTCACCCGGGCACATGTTCATTACCGATGTTCGGGATGAAGAACTGGCTGCTTCATAACGGGCAGCCCGCGCAGAACCGTGCCACTCAATCTCGCTGCCTGTCCTCCGAGGGAGGAGCCTGATGGACAGAAAAGTAGATATTAACTGCGACATAGGGGAAGGCTTTGGCGCCTACAAGCTGGGGTTCGATGAAGAGATAATGCCGCACATATCATCTGCTAACATCGCTTGTGGATTTCATGCCGGCGATCCCCTATACATGAGGAGGACGGTGCGTTTGGCCGAGGCAGCCAGTGCGGGCATCGGAGCTCATCCCGGCCTCCCCGACCTTATGGGCTTTGGGCGGAGAGAAATGATGATAAGCCCCGACGAGGCCAGGGATTATGCTACGTATCAGATAGGCGCCCTCCAGGCCTTCACCAGGACAAAGAAGCTCCAACATGTCAAACCCCATGGAGCTCTGTATAACATGGGAGCCAGAAACGAGGAACTGGCGAGAGCAGTTGCCGAGGCTGTTAGAGACGTGGACCCCGACCTCATTCTGGTGGCAATGGCGGGCTCCCGCTGGATAAAGGTAGGACGTGAGCTTGGGCTAAGGGTGGCCCGCGAAGCCTTTGCCGATCGGTCGGTGAACCCGGACGGTACTCTCGTCCCCCGCAATCATCCGGGGGCGGTTATTAACGATGTTGATGAGGTTGTAGCCAGGGTCCTGCGGATTATCACTGAAGGGAAGGTGACAGCCATCAACGGCGAGGAAGTCGAGATGATGGCGGACACTATTTGCCTGCACGGCGATACTCCGGGAGCAGCAGACCTGGCCCGAACAGTGCGGCAGAGGCTGCAAGCAGCCGGCGTGACCATAGTGCCCATGGGTTCCTTCTGCGAGTAGGATCTTGAGGCCAGGCCATGATCTATGAAAGACCACGGTTTCTCCCAGGCGGAGACAGCGCGCTCTTCATCGAGTTAGGGGACACCATTGACCCGGAGTTGAACCGCCGCATCAGACGCCTGCACCTCGCCATACAAGAGGCCGCGCCGCCGGGGCTCGTTGAGACGGTGCCTGCCTATCGGTCGCTGCTCGTTTGCTATGAGCCACGCGAGGTAAGCCCTCAACAGCTGAGAGCCAGCCTGGAGCTTCTGATCGATAAGACCGAAGCCGGTGAATTCCCCGCGCCGAAGGTTACGGAGGTTCCCACCGTCTACGGGGGTGAATATGGGCCCGACCTGGAGTTTGTGGCCGAACACAACGGGCTGTCTCCTGAGGATGTAGTTCGTCTCCATGCCCGAAAAGTCTACCTGATTTATGTGCTGGGGTTTATTCCCGGTTTTGCTTATCTGGGGGGATTGTCCCCACGCATAGCCACCCCGAGGTTAGCAACGCCACGAGCGAGGATACCGGCCGGGTCGGTGGGAATAGCTGGAAACCAGACCGGAATATACCCGGCGGAGAGCCCCGGAGGCTGGCGGCTCATCGGCAGAACTCCTGTGGAGCTGTTCCATCCCGAGAAGGAACCGCCGTCCCTACTGCAGATGGGTGACTATGTGGAGTTTGTCCCGATAACTGCTCAGGAATTCAGCCGGATAACGGAAGAGGTGGAACAAGGGACATACCGGCCGAAAGAGACTCCGCTTATACGGGAGGATGACAGTGGAGGCATTTGAGGTCATTCAACCCGGCTTTCTGACCAGCGTCCAGGATAAGGGACGGCACGGTTATCAGCAATATGGCGTGCCTATCTCGGGAGCAATGGATAGCTGCTCGCTGATGGTAGCCAATCTGCTGGTGGGCAATGAGGAAGGAGACGCCTGCCTGGAAATAACCGTGCTCGGGCCTCGCCTGCGGGTCCTGGGTGACACAGCAGTGGCTATCAGCGGAGCCGACCTCAGACCAGCCCTGAACAACGGCCCACTTCCCATGTGGGAGGCAGTAAGGGTTTGCTCCGGCGATACTATCTCGTTTGGTCACCCCAAGAACGGATGCCGGAGCTATCTGGCCGTGGCTGGCGGGATAGATGTCCCTCAAGTGATGGGTAGCCGGTCAACCTATCTTCAGTCTCGCCTGGGTGGTTTTGAGGGGAGGCCGTTAGGCTCCGGGGACCGCCTGCGCAGGGGGAAAGCGCGAGTAGAAATCCCATCGAGGAAACTCCCACGGGAATACATTCCCGAGTATCAGGCTGAGAACGAACTGAGAGCGATCCTCGGTCCTCAGGATGACCACTTCACTGAGACAGGCATCCGCACCTTCCTGGGCTCAGAGTATACGATTTCACTTCAGGCCGACCGCATGGGCTATCGCCTGGAAGGACCACCCATAGAGCACAAAGCGGGGGCGGACATCGTCTCCGATGGTATCCCGCCCGGGGCAGTCCAGGTGCCGGGAGACGGGCTGCCCATCATTCTCCTTGCCGATCGGCAGACCACTGGCGGGTATGTCAAGATAGCTACCGTGAGCACAGCTGACTTGCCCAAACTAGCTCAGGCTCAGCCAGGAGATCGCGTGAGGTTCTTGCAGGTTACGGAAGAGGAAGCCTACCGGTTGCTGAGAGAATACGAGAAAAGCATCGATGCTCTGAGGCAATGCATCCAGCATAATGACAAGGGCCTGTAGTTCTGGCACTTATGGTTTGGGACTGCTTCAGCAATTTGGATTCTAACATTCGGATTTGTTCGGGGTAAGCAGTTATGACAGTTGAAGAGATAATCCTGAGCCACGACCGCAGGGGCATATCCGCACTGAGGAACCATCTTCCTGGCGATTTCTGTCACGATGCAGCTGCTTTTGTTCTTGAGAGGGGCAGGCAGAGCCAGGGACCGACCATAATCGTTACCGGTTTCTACATGGCCCGTGCCCAGGCTCCCGAAACTGACGGGCCCCCCGGCGCCCTGGCTATCGGCCGGGCACTGCATGCGCTCGGCCTTGAGGTCATCTACATTACGGACAAACACACTATGCCCCTTCTCGCCAGTGACATCGTGGGAAAGGATGAGGTTATCGATTTCCCCTTAGCCGACGATGCTTCCAGTTGGCGGTTTGCCGGACACATCTTAGCTGATTTCAAACCATCTCTCCTTGTTTCCGTAGAGAGGTGTGGGCTCAATCGTAACCAGAAGTATCTGAACATGGCAGGAGAGGACATAACCGAGCACACGGCCAGGATTGACTACCTCTTCTCAGGCGAGAAGAACAGCCTGGGTATAGGGGACGGGGGCAATGAGGTCGGCATGGGTAATCTGGCTCGGCACATACCGAGAGTAGAAACACTGCCCAAGAACCCTGCCCTTACCCCGGTCGCCAGGTTGATCATTGCCAGTGTATCCAACTGGGGAGCGTATGGACTGGTTGCCGCCCTATCCAGGCTGGTCAAACGCAACCTCTTGCCCTCGGTGGAGTGGGAGAAGGAAGTGATCAACGAAATAGTAGCCAGAGGGGCGGTGGACGGTGTCTCCGGCCAGAGACGAAGCTCAGTAGATGGCTTTGACCTGGAGCAGAATGCCTGGGCGCTCGTTGAATTGCACAGAATCCTGGCGTCATTATCATGACAGCTTAACCGAGCGCCTCGGGGCAAAGAGCCAATCACACCATTGAGCACAGGGCTAGAATGCTTATCACCACAATATCTCTACGCGGAAGAAGGCTTCGGCCAGTTCGTACTCTTCTCCCTCAGCGAGCATTCTGTGCCGTTCCTTTAGCCGTTGTTCCCATCCTGTCTGGGGAATGCTGCTTATCTGACTCCTATGGCAGAGTAGGGCGGCGATTTTGGTGTCGAAGGTCCTGGTAATATCGGTGCGATGATTAGGCTCCTCAGCGCCCCAGAGTAACACCTCCTTGACTTTGTGAGGTTGAAGTCCCTCCTCCATCAAATCAGGATATGAAAGGAAATCCCTGGCGTAGGGAAAGATGGCATCAAGTGTAACCTGGCTGGTGATTCGGTGGTCGCGATGCCAGATACGACGCCGGCCCAGGTCGGCGGTTACCACCGTCTCCGGCCTGTACATCCTTATCAGGCGCACAATCTCCTTCCTGAATTCAGGTGTATCTTCCAATCCCTGGTCCGGATGGCGCAGGAATATGACCTCGCTCACTCCCAGTGTGTTGGCGGCAGCTATCTGTTCTTGTTCTCTGATTCTGACCAGTTCATCTGGCTTCATATTGGGATCGCTGGTGCCCTTGTCGCCATTGGTACATACCACGTAGATGACATCCTTTCCTTCGCTTGCCCAAACAGCCACAGTCCCGGCAACGCCGAATTCGGCATCGTCTGGATGCGGTGTAACCACCATCACATGAGCCCGCTTAGCCATTGTGCCTCAGCCTCCCGCAATCGTGACACACGGCGGTAATTCTACAGGATTCGACAGGCCGATACAATTCAGATTGAGAGTGGGTGCAGGACAAGACCTTATAGTATCGGAAGGAGATAAATCAGGACACAGGGGCCAGATAGTTGGCCATTACCCTCCGGCAATCTCTGATGACTGCTTCAGCGATTCTGGACCAGCCGAATTCGCTCACCGATGCCCGAATCAAGAGGGCAGATTTCTTATCTGAGCTGGGTCGGGCAAGAAGCAATGCGATCTTATCGGCCAGACCACGGGGAGCATTGTCTCTTACCACATACCCCGTCTCTCCCTGACGGATGACCATTCTATGGTTACCTACATCAGTAGCCACTACCGGTGTGCCGCAGGCCAGGGATTCCAGAGCTACCAAACCAAAACTCTCGTAATAAGACGGAACCACACAAACGTCAGCCGCGTTGTAGAAATGAGGTAGCTGCTCATGCTTTACCAAACCCAGGAAAGCAACTGCATCCTCCATTCCAAGGTTACGGGCCAGCCTTCGTAGCTGTTCTATTTCAGCCTGGCTATCCTCACCTCCGCCGATTACGACCAGCTTCAATCCTGAGATATCCCGCAGATGGGGCAAAGCCCTTATCAACTTGTCTACGCCCTTTAGGGGGTCGATCCTGCCCACACACAGAACGATCTTATCATCGCCAAAACCCAGATGCTGCCTGGCCTGTGCCTTGTCCAATACCCTGAACTGCTCCAGATTCACCCCGCAGGGCACGACGCTGATTTTCTCCGATGACGCACCATAGTGCCCGACGAGTGCTTCCTTTTCCTTCTCCGTTGGAGCGATGATGTGATGGCACTGCTGAACCAGGCTCTTCTCCGTCTCAATGCGAAGTTCGGGATCGTCCTCGCCCAGTGACAGATAAGCTTCTTCCTTAACTGCATTCTTAACCGCACCCAACGTATGAAACATCGTGATATGGGGAACACGCCACCATGGCTGCAAATACGTTCCTGCCACCCCAGAAAGCCAGTAATGGCTGAATATCAAATCGTACTCCAGGCTGTTGTTCTTCCTGAAGCTTTCCAGGTTGCGAGCAAAGTCAGGAAGATAGGAGTACACGGCCAGCTTCTGTATCTCCTCGTCTTCGCCTGCCCCGAGGTGAATGAGCCGTGCGTTCTGACAGAACTCATAAATCTGGCCGTCCTTGGGGTCATGAACACGAGTGTAGACATCCACAAAATGCCCCCGCCTGGCCAGTTCGCAGGCAAGCTCCCGGATGTAAACACTCATACCGCCGGTATCTTTTGTGCCCAGTTTTCCCACAGGGCAGCTGTGGGCACTGAGCATAGCTACTCTCATTTGATTAACTGGCATCAGAGTGCGCCCTTAATGATGATTGTCAGGAGATAGTTATCTGGCAGCTGTATAGGGGTACTTCCTGAGCACCGAGCTGATATTTGTACGGTTCTCCACCTTTCAGAAAGCTCCACTTCTTAACGCCCTTCTCGATGCTCTCCTTGAGGCAAAGGACTTTGCAGAGCAGTCCCACGCTTAGATGATTGAACCGGGGGTCATAGGCACTATTATACAGGTAGTGCGAGCCATTGTAGTCAAAACCCATAGTCATCGCCATCGGCACCTTGTCCAGCTCCAGGATACCCAACCTCAAGAGGCCAATCTCAGCCATAGACTTAGCCAGTGACCTGAAGAAGGTCTTCATCCTGGGAGTCATGAAGCTGGCTTTCTCATCCCGGCTGAGTGAAAAGAGCTCAAAAAAGCTATCCAGATGGTCTTCAAGCTCATGACCGACCTCTGCACAGCGATGTTCTACATTGCCTGCCTCCCATAACCGCCTTAACTTCCGCCTGACCTCGTGGCGCTGTTTGTTCTTCAGTATTGACAGGTAATCATCCCAGGTAGCAGGCAAATCCAGTTCCAGAGAAATATCCTCAGGGCGGCACAAAACCTCATATCCTCGCTTCCGGGCGATGTCCACGAGGTGAGTGAGCACTGTAGAATCGGGCCGCAAAGGTCTCAGGTCCAGGCTCTTTATACCGTTCTCCCTCAAATCATCAAGCAGCACCTGAAAGAAATCGCTCTCTCTTCCCGGGACAACCGCAAAGTCTAGATAGTCGCAGACGTCAGCGCTACCGATCAACGAAGCCGTCTCCTTATTGACCAGAAGTGGCGCAAAACCAATAGTCTTCTCCCCCTGCCGCAGCATCCGTAAATACAATTCTGCGTCCCCGCCAAATGCTTCCCACCAGACCTTGAGCCAGGCAGGCAAAACGAAAACCGAGCCCCACTTCAAGCAGTGGCCGAACTCGTGCCAGGAAGAAGCTGCACCGTCAAGACTCCCCACAGCAAGGGTATAACTCATCCGTTCTTACGCAAGTATAGCGACTGAGCCTACCTGAAATCAACCGCCCTCCCTGTAAAGAAAGCCCGCTTCTACCCACTTGGCCTCTACGTTGTTGCCGGGCTGGCGAAGCCAGATTCATCAAGCAACAGCCTGTAGAGGCGGGGCTCATCGCCGCCCACGGTAAGGCAGAGCTAAACTCCGCCACTACGCCGGCTGACGTCCCTAATCTCACGGTGACGAGGCACAGAGCAAAACCAACACGAAGGTGGTGTCAATCGCAATCTGCCAGGGATCCCCGGCTGTCCCGCTGCCCCCCACGAACTCGTCCGGAAGAACAACACGTTCACCACGGCCTATCATCCTTGCGATTAACGCTGCCATAACCAAGAAGATGCCAACTCTTGCCACGTATTGGCCTCTCCTCGAGCTACGTATCATCTTCATATTCTCCCTCCGGATTCTTGCAGTTGCCCCTCGAAAAACTCAGGGCGGGCCCCAGCAAATTCCGAATGTCAAAACCCAAGTGACAGTTCAAACTCCAAACGCTTAAATGACGCAACCACTCCTCTTTGCCATCTCAGGTTTAGCCTTCCCTTGGCATTTGAGCTCTGTCATTGGTTGTTGTTCACGGGCCCAATAGACCCAGCGATTACATTCCTAAACAGCGCCGAGTTTCGAAAGGGAGACTTGACAATTGGAGTCCTGCTCTCTATAATGAAACGGAAT
>SOJB01000092.1 GCA_004376695.1 Dehalococcoidia bacterium
CAAGTTTTCTCCTGGCGGCCTGAACTAGGGAGCCAGGACCGGGGTCAAGGAGTATTTGAGTGTTGCCCAGCTTGAGCCAGGCGCCTCCTGAGGCCAGCAGTTGCCGAGCCACCACAAACCTGGCACCGGCAGTGCCCAGAAAGATGATTGCGTCACTCGATTCAGCCACCGCCGAATTATAGCAGGGAGATCTGCTAAAATTGCGCGTAATGGCACAACTGGAAGCAGAAATCGCCGGACTAATAAGAGAATACCAGGCCAAAACCGGAAAGTTGTTGAGTATCGGCGCCGTTGAGTCAGCTACTGGCGGCAGGGTAGCTGACAGGATAACCAATGTTCCCGGTAGCTCGGATTACTTCAAAGGCTCCGTGGTAGCTTACAGCAACGAAGCAAAAATCGCCTTGCTCGGGGTAAGAAAGGTGACCCTGGAGAATCATGGCGCCGTAAGCGAGCAAACGGCCCTGGAGATGGCCCAAGGTGGCAGAAAGCTCCTGAATGTGGACATATGCGTCTCCGATACCGGGATTGCCGGTCCCTCGGGCGATACTCCCGAGAAACCGGTGGGTCTGTTTTACCTCAGCCTGACAACTAAAAATGAGAGCTTGAGCCAGAAGCAGATCCTTAAGGGAAGTCGAGAGCAAAACAAGCGGGACACTGCCGAAGCGGTCCTCAATATGTTAAAACAATACTTGCTGAGGTACATCTAGTAAGTCAAGAATTGGCTTTTCAAAAGGAGGTTAAGAAAAATGACAACCGAGAAGTTCACTGTAGATGGGAGTCAAGTGGTTGAGAAGATCAAGGAGCTAATACATCAAGGAAATATCAGAAGAGTTCGTTTGCTACATAAGGGCCGGCCCCTGATAGACATTCCACTAACAGTAGGCGTTTCCGTAGCTGCGGTGACGGTCCTGGCAGCTCCAGTACTGGCTGCGCTCGGAGCAATTGCCGCGCTAGTCACAGAATGTACAATTGAGGTGGAGAAGATAGAGGACTCCCCGGAAGATGGGGATGAGAAAACAACATAAAGCCAGCGACTCCTTCTTTCGTGTCTAAACCCGAAAGCCAAGGAGCCCTAGCTACTGAGCGAAGGCATCTGGCTGATGCCGTGTTTCATCTGGCGCTGCGGATTCGTCACTACGTGATGGCCTCGCGCGTTGGCTTCACCGACAGTAGCAGTAGCGAGGAGATTACTGCCAGTGCAAGGCCGTAGACAAATGTCGCTTCCGGACCCATCTTATCCCAGAGCATACCGGCAACATAACCACCAGGCAAAGCGACCAAGCCTACGGCGGCATGAAATGTGCCCAGAGCTGTAGCCCTTAAGTGTTCCGGGGCGAAATCAACTACATACGCCCTCTGCACGCTGTCAAACATAGCAAATGACATGCCATAGATCGCAAAGAATGGTAGAACACTGCGGAGGCTTGTAGTAAATATCAGACCGAGAGAGACAATGGCGAATATCAAGTAACTTGCCATCAAAACTGGCTTTCTCCCCACTCTATCCGATAGCATTCCTGCCGGTATTGCCGCGATAACATAAACTACGTAGAACAACACGTATAAGAGTATCGCTGTCTGGTCAGTCAGCCCGATGTCCTTGGCTCGCAATAGAAGGAAGGCATATCCGAAATGACCAAGGTAGAAAACTGAAGCCGCGACGATCAGCAGTCTTAGATTCGCAGGTAAAGCCCTGAAGCTCACCCTCATTGACGTTGTTCTGACCTGTTGGCCTTCCGTTCTCTCTGGTTCTTTGATGAACAAGATGAACAATACCGCCGCTATTCCGGGGATACCGGCCAGAAGAAAGATCCTGGCATAATCTGAATTTGTAGTCGATAATAGAATAAACGCCAGCAATGCCCCCAAAACCGAGCCAAGTCCGTCCATAGCCCTGTGAAATCCGTAGGCTTTGCCCCTAACACTCCGGTCCACTGATTCCGCCACAATAGCATCCCTGGGGGCGCTTCTTATACCTTTCCCAACTCTCTCAATCATTCTGATGGTAAGAACAAGAGGCCAGGTTCTAGCCAAAGCGAATAACGGCTTTGTTACTGCCGAAAGAGAATAGCCAATAAAGACAAACGGTTTTCTCCTTTTCAATCTATCAGACCAATAACCAGAAAACACTTTTATGAGTGAAGCAGTTGTTTCGGCAGCCCCCTCGCAAATGCCCACCACAAGAGCTCCGGTACCGAGAACGCTAACCAGGTATAAAGGAATCAAGGGGAAGATCATCTGACTGCTAAGGTCGGTAAAGAGACTAACCAGGCCCAACAGGAATATGTTCCTCGTAATGCCCTTGAAAATGCTACTCTTCCTGTCTCGATTCATCTTCCCCTTCTCTCATACAAGCTCTTCACAGATGGATAGGGTCGTTATTGCAGTCGTCCAGCACCTCATCTACGAGTTCACTGATCTTGCCCCTTGCGTTCTTGAGTACCTCCACGCCGCTGTCAGTTATCGTGTAGTACTTCCTCACTTTCCCCTCGACCAATTTCGAGTCCTGCTTCAGATAGCCCTCTTCTGCCAGACGGTGCAGAGTCGGGTAAAGAGTACCCGGACTGAGGTAGTAGCCATGCCGACCCAGTTCCTCGATTATCCCAACCCCGAAGATTGGTTCTTTCGAAGCATGATACAGGATGTGGATTTTCACAAATCCGAGAAAGAACTCTCTATCTATCACGATAGCACCTACCGATATCGCAATGCGATATTATATCCTGTAGTTACATCCCTTACCAACAGTTGATCTCTCAAAACTCAGTAGGTCCGTAACCGGGATGACGTAAAGCAGGACGGATGTCAAGTGCTTTCTTCACTGGGTTGCGAATGGGCTGCCCGGAATGCATGGCAAATGTACCCCGGTTCAGTTCTGGATTTCGCCTGGGAAAGAGCCCCCCCCCAAGTCTTGACAAGAACGGAGGAGGCTTGTAGCATTGTGAGATTGTCAGTTTCTCCGGAAACGACCGGACCCGTACAGAGATATGAAAATCTGCCTCCTCTCCTATCGTGGGAATCCTTATTGCGGTGGGCAGGGCATCTATATCTACTATCTCTCCAGGGCTCTGCGTGACCTGGGACACGAGATCGAGGTGATGTGCGGCCCGCCTTACGCTGACGTTGCCGATGGCATAAAGCTACACCGTCTTGCTAGCCTGAATCTCTACGAAACCGAGGACTCGATGTGGACGATTCTGTCTCGCCTGTACGATTTCATCAACCTCTACGAGGTCATGTCAGTCTGTACGGGAACGTTTCCTGAACCTCTTGCTTTTAGCCTTCGGGCCTACCGCAGGATAAAGAAACTCCTCCCTGAAACCAAGTTTGACATCGTTCATGATAACCAGTGCTTGGGTTACGGCCTGCTCTTGCTCAAACGCCTGGGAATCCCGGCGGTGGCTACCGTCCATCATCCGATTCCTATCGACCGTCATATGGCGATCGCTCAGGCTAGACGCCTGTGGCGGAAGCTTCTCGTCCGACGATGGTATGCCTTCTGCGGCATGCAGGGTCGCGTAGCCCGGCGATTAGAAAGGGTGATAACCGTCTCGCGGAGTTCGGCTAAGTCAATCGAGCAAGCTCACGGGGTTAGCCAGAGCCGGATGAGGGTGATACATAATGGGATTGATACCGACCTTTTCAGAAAAACCAACGGTGTGCCGAAAGAGCCAAACAGCCTGGTTCTGGTGAATAGCGGGGAGCAGTCAGTGAAGGGCGTCCCTTACCTGTTCCACGCACTCCGGCTGCTAAGAGATGGAACCGACATAAAACTAACCGTTGTCGGTAGTCCCGCTCCAGATGGTCAATACCTAAAACTGATAAGAGAATACGGCATTGAAGATATGGTTGCCTTCACCGGGAGGGTAACTGCGGAAGAACTGGTGAGACGGTATTCAGCCGCTGAGATATGCGTTGTTCCATCACTCTACGAAGGTTTTGGCCTCCCGGCGGCGGAAGCGATGGCCTGCGAGCTTCCCGTAGTGTCTACCACCGGAGGTGCCCTTCCCGAGGTAGTGGGAAGGGATGGCGAAGCGGGGCTTCTGATACCACCTGCGCACCCTGAGGCACTTGCAGCAGCCATCAGAACACTGCTGGCCGATGCCACTTTGCGCCGGAAGATGGGTGAGGCCGGACGGAAGAGAGTAGAAAGAGAGTTCACGTGGCAACGGGCAGCTCAGAAGACTGTGGAAGTATACCGAGAGGTAATGTGAATGCTGACCATCGACTACAGCCTTCTAGGAATCAAGGACGGTGAGCGGGTCCTGGACGTTGGGTGCGGAACGGGCCGGCACAGCTGGGAGGCCTGCCGACAGTCCCGCTGCCTCGTCTGTGCTCTGGACATCGACGTTGAGGGACTCGTGCGGGCTAAGGGGATGTTTCGCGCGATGGATGAGCAAGGGGAATCCAGAGGGCAATGGAGCTTGCTTCAGGCGAGCACAGTGAGCCTTCCTTTCAAAGAGGCTTCTTTCGACAAGATCATCTGTTCCGAGGTGCTGGAGCACGTCCCTGATGACTCGCACACTATAAGAGAGATGGCCAGGGTGCTGAAGGATGAAGGCATCCTTGCTATCAGCGTACCCAATTATCTCCCGGAAGCAATTTGCTGGAGGATATCATCGCGGTACCATAAGCGTGCCGGCGGCCATGTCCGAATATACAGACCCGGTCAGCTTCTTGCACCCCTGCGCGAGAACAATCTGCATGTCTACGCTACCCGTCGCAAGCATGCTCTTCATTCCGTTTACTGGATATGTCGCTGCCTTTTCGGAGTGGATAATGAAAAGGCTCTCATCCCCTCGCTTTATCATAAGTTTCTGGTCTGGGACATACGGACCAACAGCAGACCGGTTCGCTGGCTTGAGGGCTTCCTCAACCGATTCTTCCCAAAGAGTGTGGTCGTCTACGCCGGCAAGAATGAGAGGTAGTGCAGTGAATCTGAGACAAGAGTTAACACTGTCAGAAATAGAAGGACTGATACAGGAACAAGCAGACCATATCAGCCAGACTCAGCTTCTGTCCGGTGCCATACCCTGGTATAACAACGGCATTGCCGACCCATGGGACCACGTTGAATGTGCCATAGCCCTGGATGCATCCGGGAGATTCGAGGAGGCGGAAAAGGCGTACCGTTGGCTGCGCGATTCCCAGAATCCCGACGGCAGTTGGTGGTCCAGCTACGTGAACGACCGGCCTGAGAACTTGACCAGAGATACGAACTACAGCTCATATCCGGCCGTCGGGCTCTGGTATCACTATCTGTTCACGGGAGCTGTCGACTTCATAGCTGAAATGTGGTCCACAGTGGAAAAGGGCATCCGCTTTGCCCTGGAACTGCAACAGCCAACCGGCGAGATCTACTGGGCTCGGGATACACGCGGGGTGGTCTATCCGTTGGCACTAATGGCGGCATCGAGTTGCATCTTTCAGAGTCTTCGCTGCGGAATCAGGATGGCCAAACTGCTGGGCCTGCGCAGGCCGGAGTGGATCGCATCCAGCCGCAGACTGGCTCGCGCCATAAGTGAGCGCCCAGAGCTCTTCCACAACTCTGTGGATAGTCAGTATGATTATGCCATGAGTTGGTACTATCCCGTTCTTACCGGAATAGTCAGGAGACAGAAGGCAAGAGACCGCATCTTTGGCAAGTGGTCGGACTTTGTTCTGGACGGGTGGGGATGCAAGTGCGTCGCGGAGGAACCCTGGTGGATAACGGTGGCAGAGACCTGTGAACTGATCCTGACACTGACCCGCATCGGCGAACACGACAGAGCGGGGCTCTTGCTGAACTGGGTACTTGAGCTCAAAGATGATGATGGGCGCTTCTGGACGGGGATGAAGATGCCTGAGGAGGAAGTCTGGCCCCCCGAGGAAAAGCCGAGCTGGGTGTCGGCAGCTATGATTATCACGCTGAAAGATCAGACTGAAACCAGGAAGCCCGGAGGCGACAGACGCGGGGTTTTCAGCAGGTTTCTGTGAGAGGATCCCTTGATCAATATCGGCCGAATCTGGCGAAACATACTGGGCCTCAAGCCCGCCCCGGCTGAGTTTGTCGGCTACGAAAACCTGGTTCACTTCATCACAAAACGGGCTTTGCTGGAACTTGAGGGCGACCTGATTGAGATTGGTGCCTACATGGGCGGAGGCACAGTTAAGCTCGCCAGACTGGCCCGCCGGCACGGTAAGAAGCTCTACGTCATCGATACTTTCGACCCTGCTTCCGACAAGGCTATCAGTAAGAGCGCAGTCAGGGCAACCGAGGTTTACCAGGCATTCCTTGAAGGGCGCTCCATGTGGGAGGTATACCGAGAAGCAACCAGGCCCTTCCGCAATGTCGTTACCATTATAGAGGACTCAAGGAAGGTCATGTTTGATGAAGAGAGGAAGTTTGCCTTCGGCTTTGTTGACGGTTGCCATGAGAAAGCCTGTGTGGAGAACGATTTCTACCTTATCTGGCGGCACCTTGTTCCGGGAGGCGTCGTTGCGTTTCATGATTATAGATATGACGACTGGCCGGAAGTGACTGAGGCTCTCGAGGGTTTGATGGACAAACACAAATACGAGATCAGGGAAACTCATGAAGTAGTGGGGAGCTACGGTATATCGTCTATTCTGCTGACCAAGAAGTAGACTTGTCGCTGGGCGTGCATCTTATCACAATGACGTTGCTTAGTGAGGGCAGGTGACTCGCCAGTTTGTCAAGAGCGCTCAAGGACGTGGCAGAGACTCTTGCCGGCAGTTTCTCCAGCAGTGAACTCCAGCCTGGCAGGCCAACCAGCAATGATATACCGATGGATCGCTCTATTCTAAAATGAGGTCTCACCAGGCGCCTTAAGGTTCCATAGTCCAGCTTGATAGTATGGTCCTCGGGTATTCTCCAGAAATCGCCATCGTCTGTCTTGCCCCTGCGCAAGAACCGTGTCAGAGCAAATACCCTTCTACCCGCCTTGAAACCAAGGCTTTCAAAATTGGCAGTGGCAATGACAGCCTTTCCCTGCGGCTTGAGCACTCTGGCCATCTCCGCTATGGCTTGCTCTGGATGCGAGAAGTGATCGAGGGCTCCCTTGCAGATCACTTTGTCGAAGGAGTTGCTCTTAAAAGGCAAATGCGCACTCACTCCCCGAGCAAGGCTTACCACAGTCCCATTCTGAGCGATGCGTTCCTGCGCACGAGATATCATCCTGCCTGAAGGTTCAAGCCCTGAGCATTGCCCACCCCTCGCGGCAAGTTCTATAGCATCAACGGCGCGACCGCACCCGATATCCAGCACCGATTCCCGGTCAGCCACAGCAACGGCCCCGAGGGTGACATCGGTCATCCTTCTGAGGAGATGAGCTATATCCGGGTAGATCTTAGACGGGAGCACATGATCATCATCCCAATCCAGGTCAATCTTTCTGTCGTTGTCTCGCATAACATCAGGATAGTGCCGGCGGGGCAGTTTACGGTAAACCGGCTTCTTCTCCGACTGGCTGGCGTCCGGTGTCACACCGAGATGCCATTTTAGTTCATTGTATATAATAGGTCAATAGGTCAGGTGTGATCCATAAACAGTCAGTCTCCTGTACGATGACAAGTCTTCTATCCATCTCCAAGAAGCCTGCTACTCCCATCCTACGGCAACAAGACGCCGATCATCCACCAATACCAGGTTGATACGGGAC
>SOJB01000071.1 GCA_004376695.1 Dehalococcoidia bacterium
CTTCGTTCAGGGCCAGCATGACACGATAGGAGGCAGCTATGGCGAGTAAAACCAAGCACGAATGGCGCGAAGCTACATTGGCTTCGACTCTGAAGCGTGCCACCGAGCGACAGGAGAGATTCGAGACCAGCTCCGGCCTGGAGATCGAGCCTGTTTATACGCCGGAGGACTTGACAGATTTCGACTGCGCTCGTGATCTCAGCTACCCCGGCGAGTATCCCTTTACTCGAGGTGTCCAGGCGAATATGTACCGGGGTAGAGTATGGACGATACGCCAGTACGCCGGTTTCGGTACTGCTGAGGAAACTAACCAGAGGTACCGCTATCTTCTGGAGCAAGGACAGACCGGCTTGAGCATAGCCTTCGACCTGCCCACGCAAATTGGCTATGATTCGGACCATCCCTACGCCAGGGGCGAAGTGGGCAAGGTCGGCGTCGCTATAGACAGTCTCCGGGATATGGAGGTCCTTTTTGAGCATATACCGCTGGACAAGGTAAGCACTTCAATGACCATAAATGCCACTGCCCCGATTCTCCTTGCCATGTACATAGCTCTAGGCAGAAGACAAGGGGTCGAGCCAACCGAGTTGAACGGCACGATTCAGAACGACATACTCAAGGAGTACATCGCCCGGGGCACACATATCTTCCCTCCCCGCCCTTCCATGAGGTTGACTACCGACATATTTGCTTATTGCGCTGAGCAGGTCCCTCGCTGGAATACCATCAGCATCAGCGGTTACCACATACGAGAAGCTGGTTCCACTGCGGCTCAGGAAATCGGCTTCACGCTGGCTAATGGAATCGCTTACGTCCAGGCAGCTATTGATGCCGGGCTCAGTGTAGACACATTCGCTCCCAGGTTATCATTCTTCTTCAATAGCCATCTCAACTTCTTTGAAGAAGTGGCCAAATTCAGGGCGGCACGACGTCTCTGGGCGAGGACAATGAGAGATAAGTTCGGCGCCAAAGACCCGCGCTCCTGGATGCTCCGCTTTCACACTCAAACTGCCGGGTGCAGTCTTACCGCGCCTCAGCCGCATAACAACATCGTGCGGACAGCCTTAGAAGCCCTAGCGGCAACCTTAGGAGGGACTCAATCGCTGCACACGAATTCCTTCGACGAAGCTTATGCTCCGCCCTCTGAAGAAGCGGTAACCATAGCTGTGCGGACTCAACAAATCCTGGCTCATGAAAGCGGTGTTGCCGATGTAGTCGACCCCCTTGGCGGCTCCTACTTCATAGAACATCTCACCGGCAGCCTGGAGAAGCAAGCCGGCGAATACATCGCCAGGATCGGGAGCCTGGGTGGTGCCGTAGCCGCTATAGAGCATGGATATCAGCAGAAGGAAATCCAGGACTCTTCCTACCGCTACCAGAAAGAGATCGAAAGTGGTAAGCGCACGGCAGTGGGCGTAAACAAGTTCGTCTCTCCCTATCCTAAGATAAAAGGACTGCTTCGGGTCAAGCCTGAGGTAGAGCGGAGACAGAAGGAGAGGATTGCTCACGTCAGAGAAGAAAGGGACAGCAGTAAGGCCGACAAGGCACTTGATCGACTGGGAGATGTCGCGCGAAGCGCAGATAACACCATGCCTGCCTTTCTTGAATGCGTAGAAGCCTACGCTACTCTGGGTGAGATATGCGACGTGCTGCGCAAGGTTTTTTCTACTCAGAAGGAATTCCTGGTTTTCTGAGAAACAGCCTGTATCAAGATTCGTACTACTAGTTTAAGGGAGGCGAAATGGTCAAAGAGGTTCACCACATAGGCATCTTAGTCAGCAACCTTGATGAAGCGACAAGGCTCTATCAGGATTGCTTTGGCGCTGAAGTCGGCAGAACCGAGATTCTCGCGGAGCGAGGAGTGAAGGCAGCCGTCCTCTCCTTAGCTCACGGCCCCAAGCTGGAGCTTCTGGAACCTCTTCCCGACAGTAATATGGCCAAAATCCTGGAGAAAAGAGGAGAGGGCCTTCATCACATAACCTTTGAGGTTGATGACGTAGATAAGGAGCTTAGCCGCCTATCCGAACTGGGAGTGGAGCTGATTGACAAGAAGGCTCGCCGCGGGCTAGAAGGCATGGTGGCCTTCATTCATCCCAAATCGCTTAGAGGAGTACTTGTCGAGCTTTGTCAGAGAATGTAGAAAGGGATCAGACCATGACCAAAGACAAGATTCGTGTTCTGGTGGCCAAGCCCGGTCTGGATGGCCATGACCGGGGCGCCAAAGTGGTAGCCAGGGCTCTGCGGGATGCCGGTATGGAGGTAATCTACACAGGAATTCGACAAACTCCGGACATGATTGTGGAGGCAGCCATCCAGGAGGATGCTGATGTTGTCGGATTGAGCATCCTGTCCGGGGCACACCTGGAACTCTTTCCAGCGGTCACGGAAGGCTTGAGGAAGAAGGGAAGAGAAGATGTCCTCATTATCGCCGGCGGCATAATTCCCGAAGATGATATCCCATCCCTGAAGCAGATCGGCGTAAGAGCTGTTTTTGGCCCGGGCACTTCAACGGAGGACATCATCAGCTTCATCCGGAAGGAAGTGACCGCTGAATAGAAGGCACATCAGGATCCATGCCGGGCGACGCCGATAAGCTCCCTGACGTCTTCGATTCCATTGTCCAGCATGAAGTGCTCTATCCCCTCCAGTATGGTGAGATAGATATCGGGACTGGTCAGGCCGGCTGTGCCGATTTGCACGGCGGTAGCTCCGGCCATAATGAACTCCAGGGCATCCCTGCCACAGATAATGCCACCACATCCTATCAAGGGAACATGGGTTACCCTAGCCACCTCGAATACCATATGAAGAGCGACAGGCTTGATAGCAGGACCGGAAAGCCCACCTACAACATTCCCCAGGTAAGGCCTTTTCCTGTCTATGTCGATTGCCATGCCCTTCAATGTGTTGATCAGGGATATGGCATCGGCGCCGGCTTCTTCCACTGCCGAAGCGATCTCCTTGATGTCGGTTACATTGGGACTCAACTTAACGATAACCGGCAAGCTGGTGGCAGATTTGACGGCTGAGGTTACCGCTGCGGCGAGTTTGGGAGCTACACCGAATTCCATTCCTCCCGCGGAAACATTGGGGCAACTGATGTTTACTTCAATGCCGCTTATTCCGGGCACGCCTTCTAACTTGCCTGCTACAGCCGCGTATTCATCTGTTGTCTCCCCGGCGATATTAACAATGACCGGAACCCGCCATCCTGCCCATACAGGCGCCTTCTCTCTAATGAGGGCGTCAACGCCGATATTCTCCAGGCCTACCGAATTAAGCAGACCGCTAGCCGTCTCCACCAGTCGCGGTTGAGCGTTGCCTTCCCTGGGCGCAAGGGTCGTTCCTTTACAAATAACGGCGCCCAACTTCTGTATGTCACGGATTTCATCGAACTCTGTGCCGTAGCCGGCTATGCCAGCGGCTATCATCACAGGATTGGACAGGATTAATCCCCTATGGTGCCGGGGAGCCAACTGAACACTGAGCTTTGGTGGGTTTCCCATTGCTCGAAACTTTATCACTGCGCAGTGCAAAAGGAAAGGTATCGGTGGTGACTACATCGATTTCCTCAGCCGCACTGCTCACGCCTACCTCGTGGCAAGGTTAACCACTTCCCCCGCAATCACCACTAGCGCCTTGCCTTTTTCTGATTCTATCGCTGATTTCCGCTATTGTCTTTGATACAGGAAGCTCAATCTTGTTTGAGCAAGTGTATAGCTAGTTCAGCGGCCTTCTTTCCGGACAGAAGCATGCCGCCAAAGATTGCTCCCATCCTGGGAGAACCAAAGACAGCGTTCGCCGTCATACCGGCAACCACTAATCCGGGATAGACTTCCCTGGTGTTTTCCAGTATTTCGCTTTCCCCCTTTTCGGCCCACATGGACCCCTCTCCCATCACTTCTCCCGTCTTCGTTCTTAGCTTCGGACCCAGCTTCCTGACCACGATACGGCAGACTTCAGCATCGTGCCCGGTGGCATCCAGAGCCACCTTGCACTTCACAGTTAGCGGGTCCACATGAAGCTTGGACCAGGAAACGGCACTCCAGTTCAGGACCAGTCCGGCAATCCTGTTGTCTTCCCGAGTCATCACATCTTCAACGCTAATCAAGTTGAAAACCTTCGCTCCTGCCTTTATAGCTCTCGAGCAAATGCTTGACGTCGCCTCCAGTGAATCGGCGACATAGTATCCCTTCTCATACTCCTTGGCCGAGACGCCAAACTCATCCAATATCCGCTTGCCTTCTTCCTGAAGGACGATACGGTTGAACATCATGCCCCCACCGGGCATGCCGCCGCCAACGCGAAGCTGTCTCTCAAATACTGCCACCTTTATTCGCTCCTTCGCCAGGCAGTAGGCAGTAATAAGGCCCGCCGGCCCTGCTCCGGCTACAGCAACATCCACCTCCATCGCTTCCATGAGGTCTTTCATGTAGCTTTCAACAATGGCACGCGAAATAACAACTTCATCCATTCTTAGTTAACCTCCCTTTGGTCACTCGAGTGTCAGCTTTGAAGACGCGCCGGCTAGTACATTCCTACTGGCAAGCAACGTCTAGCCACTTGAGATAATCTTCACTGCCGGCAATAATGGGCAGGGCAATTATCTCAGGCACTTCATAGCTGTGCGCTCCTCTTACCAGCTCAACTATCTCAGGAAACAGCGATGCTTTGGTCTTAACTATCAGAAGGCTTTCCTGGGCTGCGTCAAGCTTGCCTTTCCACCAGAAAAGCGAATCCACCCTGGGCACAACGTTTACGCAGGCGGCCTTTTTCCCATTGACCAGCAACTCAGCAATCTTATGAGCCTCTTCCTCGCCGCTGGCAGTGATGAAGACGACTACTCGGTCTGTTTCCTTCATCTCCTGCCTATCCTGAGCATCTTGTCCACGACAGCTTTTGCTCTGACACGAATTCCCCCGGGAACCTTCACCTCGGGTCCCATCTCCTCCAAAGACCACAGGATTTTCTCCAGGGTTATTGATTTCATGTTGGGGCAGATTGCTTGCTCGGAGATGGGAATAAACCTCTTGCCGGGATTCTCTTTTCTAAGCCGGTGTATTATCCCGATCTCTGTGCCTACAATCATCTCCCTGACATCATCCCTTTGAGCATATCTGCACATCCCTCCGGTGCTCAGGGTTTCATCGGCAAGGGCGATGACTTCCGGTCTGCACTCTGGATGAACTACGGCCTTAGCCTGAGGGTTTTCTTGCTTCAACTCTCTTATCCTCTCAGGCGTGATCCTGGCATGAGTAGGGCAGAAGCCAGGCCACAGGATCATATTCTTGCCCGTCCTGGTAGAGACATAATGCCCTAGATACTGGTCAGGGACGAATAGTATCTCGCTGGCATCCAGGCTTTCGATGATCCCGACCGCATTGGCGGAGGTGCAGCAGATATCTGATTCCGCCTTGACTTCGGCTGAGGAGTTAATGTAGCAGACCACTACTGCCTGAGGATGTTCCTTCTTCTTCTCCCTCAAGCGTTCAGCAGTAATCATATCTGCCATGGGACAGCCAGCATGCACATCGGGAAGCAGGACCACTTTATCCGGACAAAGGATAGAGGCTGTTTCCGCCATGAAGTGGACTCCGCAGAACACGATTACACTGGCGTCGGTTCTAGCGGCCCTTTGACTCAATTCCAGTGAATCTCCAACAAAGTCGGCTATGTCTTGAACCTCGCCCAACTGGTAGTTATGGGCAAGGATCACCGCCTCTCTTCTCTTCTTGAGGTCGAGGATGTCCTCTACCAGCCCTGCATCTCTATTTCGCATCCGTCGCTATCCTCCAGTCATGGGTGTAGACATTCATCCTCTTTCCCCTCACAAAGCCAACCAGGGTCACACCCAAATCAGCGGCCAACTTCAGCCCCAGGTCAGTGGGGGCCGACTTGGAGACAAGCATGGGGATGTTTCTTTTGGCCACCTTGAGCAGTATCTCCGAAGATATCCTGCCACTGGTGATGACTATACGGTCATCGGTTGCTATGCCGCTAAGGACGCACTCCCCGAAGACCTTGTCGATGGCGTTATGCCTTCCTATATCTTCGCTGAACACTAGAATACTCCTCATATCACACAGGGCAGCACTGTGAACACCACCCGTTGCCCTGTAGATCTGCGAGCGATGCTGAAACTCGTCCACCAGAGCCAGAACCGCACCCGCTGATATTTCAGCCCTGGATTCGACTTTCGCCTGACCCTGAACATCAGCGGCGCTATAGAAAGAGGCTCCTCTCCCACAGCCTGAAGTTATGAACCTCTTGAACAAAGCCTCGCCAGCAACCCCCCCCTCACTTTCAACATCGACCCTCACCACACCCCTCCCATCATCAACTGTTATCTTCCTAATCTCTTCCTTACTCCTGAGTAACCCCTCGGAAAAAAGAAACCCAACGGTCAGGTATTTCACATCCGCAGGGGAACAGAGCAAGGTTGCCAGCTCCCGGTTATTCAAGATGATAGTAAGGGGAGATTCTTTAGCCACTACATCTTCAATGCTGTTGCTGCCCTTTTCAGAAAGCCTCAATACAGGGAATTTCTCTGTCTGACTATCCACGCCTCTCTATCCTTATCTCGTCTCCAACCCTGACAGGCCCGCCACCGAGCACCCTGGCAAATATCCCCTCCTTAGGCATGATGCACTTGCCTGTCTGCTTGAAGATAGCACACCCTCTGTGACACTCCTTCCCGATCTGCGTAACCTCAAGGAGAATGTCCTTCCCGATAGCTATTTCTGTGCCCACGGGCAGGGAGGCAAGTTCCACCCCTTCGGTCGTAAGGTTTTCTGCGAAATCCCCGGGACCAACCTCAAGGCCCAGTTTTCTCATTTTGTCGATGCTTTCCATCGCCAGGAGACTCACCTGACGATGCGTGCAGCAATCGGCATGCGCATCACCGTCCAGGCCGTAGTCCTCTCTGAGGATACCTTCGTCTACCACTTCCTTCTTCGTACCCTTATCTTCACTTTTGCAGACCGCAACTATTCTAGCCATTGAGTAGCATTCCTATCGAGCCGACATTTCTCAGGTTAAATCTGAGGTTGTCATTAGCCCCACCCGCGATCACGGGCTCTTATTATACAGGTTCTGATAGGTGACACGCTATATCAGTGAAAAACAGAATCCCAGAGCCAGAGCCATTATACTAACCACCACCAAATAGATGGTCAGAATCCTGCCACCGAATTCCTTTCTCAGAACCAGAATAGCTCCCCAACTGGTAACGGGACCCACCAGTAGTATCACCATTCCCGCGCCGATATTCATTCCCTGTGACAAAAAGGCATGCACCAGCGGAACGCTGGCTGTGGCGCAGATATACATAGTCACGCCAAAGGCAAGGCTAAAGAGATAGCCCAGTCCCCCGCCGAAGTGAGCGCCAACGAAATCCCCCACAGGAGCAACCGTTGCTACTAAAGCCGCCAGGGCCAGCCCCAGAAGCATCTCAGGCCCAATCTCCTTGACCATATCCACGAAGGCATATCTGAACACATGCTTGACGCGGTGAGCAACCTGTCGAGAATGGCCTCCTACATATTTCTCCGGATTACCTTGGAAGGCTTGCTGACAATGCGAACAGCA
>SOJB01000014.1 GCA_004376695.1 Dehalococcoidia bacterium
GCAGTGCAGTGTTGGGGACTGGACGGACATCGGGTGGGGCCCTGTCGGCTAGATTCACATGACCCTGAAGCCACAATACGGCATAATGCTCTCTACCAGACTCACACTACCTAACTGAGGAGGAAAGAGAGATGTGCCTCTGTTGCGTGGGTTCATGTGCCGGGTCCCGTGATATGCTGCTGATCTCACTGGCCGCTGACGTTAGTCTCGCCATTGCGAAGGCACAGTCGATACAGGCCGCCCGTAAGAGGAAGGATGCAGGAACAGGTCAGGGGAAAGAGACTGGAACCGAATCTGCACCGGACCAAGAAGATTAACATTCATGACTAACTGATCTTCTTCACCGATATATTATCCACGAAAAGGCGACGCTATGTCGCCCTTCTGATTCTATGATACCTCATGCGCAGCCGGGATACCCCCAGGGATACTGCCAGCGTCACTCCACCCAGCAGGACTATAGTCGCTCCCGACGGCAGTTTCAGCACGTAAGAGAGCCACAACCCACCTGAGGTGAACAGGAATCCAAAGAGAACCGCAAGCAACATCATCGTCTTCATGTTGTGGGTGAACTGCCGCGCCATCGCGGCCGGGAAGGTGAGCAAAGCAATGACCAGTATCATGCCCACCACCTGGATAAGGACCACCACCGTTAGAGCAATCATGGCGAGCAAGAGAAGATAGAGCCTCTCGACAGGCACACCTGCCACGGTGCCGTATTCTTCGTCAAAGGATAGAATAAGGTACTCTTTGTACAGGGCTGCGACGACTCCGATGATAACGGCAACCAGTACAAGCATCAACACTATGTCACTGAACGGTACAGTCAGGATACTCCCGAAGAGATAGCTCATCAGGTCGGGAGCGTATCCCGGTGTCAGGGCAATGAACACAACTCCTAAGGCCATACCCACCGCCCAGAGGATGCCGATGGCCGTATCCGTCGGAAGCTTTGTCCTCCTGATTATGCCTCCTATAGCAAGCCCGGAGGCCAGAGAGAAGAACAGAGCTCCGATAATGGGGTTGATACCAAGGAAATACCCCAGACCGATTCCGCCGAAGGAGGCATGAGCAATGCCGCCGCTGATGAACACTATCCTTTTCACTACGACGTAGACGCCGACAATGCCGCAGGCCACCGCCGCCAGCAACCCCGCAATCAGTGCGTTACGCATGAACTCATACTGCAGAGCTTCCAGCATCTTCAGTGTTCCCTCAACACCCGGTGCGGTACCGTACCGTGGGCGATTAGCTGTACCGGGCATTGGTAGGTTGCCTCCAGTATCTCGGGCGTGATTTCTTTGGAGCCATGGTAGTACATCTGACGGTTCAGACAGGCGATCTTATCTACATGCACGGAAACAGCACCGATATCGTGGGATACCATCACGATGGTCAGACTATCCTTCAGTCCTTCGAGCAGGTCATAGAACTCGGTCTGCATAGTGGAGTCTATGCTGGCCGTTGGCTCGTCGAGGAGCAGCAATCTGGGCTCGGCGACCAGCGCCCGGGCGACAAAGACCCTCTGTTGCTCGCCTCCGGAAAGCCTGCCAATCTGCTTGCCTCGGTGTTCCAGCATACCAACCCCTGCCAGAGCTTTTGCTGTCTCTGCTCTATCGCGATCGTCGTAGCGGCGCAGAATGCCTGCCCGGCTGTAGCGTCCCATCAATACGACATCCCAGACGCTGGCTGGGAAATCACGGTCGAACAAGTATCGCTGGGACACATAACCAACATGGCTACGGGCTTGCTCAGGAGACTGCCTGAATACGGACACAGAACCGTATTCAGGCTTGATCAACCCCAGAATCACCTTCAGGAGCGTACTCTTGCCGCCGCCGTTAGGGCCGATGATACCAAGGAAATCGTGCTCAAAGACGGAGAGGCTGACATTCTCCAGTGCGGGCACCTCACCGTAATTAACCCAGATATCTTTCAGCTCAACAATCGCCGGGACATCCATATCTGCTTACTCCATCGCCTCCTTCATTGCCGACGCAACAAGGCGCATATTGCCGATGAAGTCCTTCGCCAGCGGGTCGATGATAACTACCCTCCCATCGATTTCCCTGGCAATCACCCCAGCGCTTTTAGCACTGTACTGCGGCGACACGAAAACGACCCGGATATCATGTGCTCTCGCCTCTTCAATCAGGCGCATTTGATAGTCGATATCAGGCTCCTTACCGTCTTGTTCCACCGCAATCTGTATCAGGTCGTAGTCACGAGCGAAGTATCCCCAAGCCGGGTGGAAGACGATGAACCTACGGTTTTCTACCTCAGACAGGCTTTCTACGATTTCGCTATCCAGCGCTGCAAGTTGTTCCAGGTAGTCAG
>SOJB01000001.1 GCA_004376695.1 Dehalococcoidia bacterium
TCCAAACAGGCAATGCCACCGACATATTCCGTTCACCCCAAAACGAAGAGGTGGCCAATTTTGTCGGTATGGAGAACATCATAGAAGGTACAATAATTGCCAACAACGACGGTATGGCCACGGTAGCTATAGGCAGCAATAACATACAGGCAGTTTCTAACTACCCGGCGCGAAAGGAAGTATATGCTTGCATCAGGCCTGAGGATATCACTTTAGCTCCGATGCGTCATCGGAGTTCAGCCAGGAATTCCTTTCGAGGCAACGTTACCCGGGTAGCATCTTACGGCCCCCTAAGCCGGGTGGAGATAGATTGTGGCTTCCGTCTGGTAGCTTTGGTCACCAGAGTGTCAGCAGAAGAATTGAGACTGGAGGAGGGCAGGGAAACCTATGCTAACTTCAAAGCTACGGCGGTGCACATTATGGAAAGGAAAACCAGCCCATGACCGGAATTGTTGATTCTTTCGGACGGAGCATAAACTACTTCCGGATATCTGTTACCGACCGCTGTAACCTGCGCTGCATCTACTGTATGCCACCTGGAGGTGTCCCCCTAATACCACATAGTGAGATTCTCTCCTACGAGGAGATTCGGGCTGTTGCGCGGGCAGCGGCGGAGCTCGGCATCAACAGGATACGGCTCACCGGTGGTGAGCCCCTGGTCAGAGCGGAGTTACCGAGGCTGATTGAGATGCTATCTCAGACCGAAGGAATCGAAGAGCTATCGCTGACGACAAATGGGACGTTTCTCAAGAAATCTGCCCCGGAACTTAAGCAAGCAGGCTTAACCAGAGTTAATGTTAGCCTGGACACGATCAAGCCCGATAGATTTCGTGACATAACACGTCTTGGAGAGTTGAAAGATGTCCTTGAGGGTATTGAGGCGGCGAGAGATGCTGGCCTTCACCCAGTCAAAATAAACGTTGTGATTATGCGAGGCGTAAACGATGAAGAGACACTGGATTTCGCCAGGATGACCCATAAGGAAGAATGGCATGTCCGATTCATCGAGCTTATGCCCTTCAATGGTGGCGTAGAGTCCGTACCTTCCGCTGAATTGCGACAACATATCGGTTCCCTTGGCAAGCTTGAGCCCCGGGCACCCGTAACTGGCAACGGGCCTGCTACGTACTACCGCTTGCCCGGAGCCAAGGGCACTATAGGCTTTATCAGTCCCCTAACCGAGCCTTCCTTTTGTTTCAGGTGTAACCGCATGCGCCTCAGCCCCGACGGAAAGCTACGCCCCTGCCTTCTGGCCGCAGACGAGATTGACCTGAAAATGCCGCTACGCAATAATAGTCCGATGGTGGAGCTAGAACGCCTGATTCTAAAGGCGGTTGCTTCTAAGCCGGAGCATCATCACTTGAGGGGAGACCCCGATTGCACCGGGGCTAGCCTGGCTAATCGAAGAATGTCACGGATCGGAGGCTAAGAATGGAGCTAGGGCAAATTCGCATGATAGACGTTACCCAGAAAAAAGAAACAGAACGCCAGGCAGTAGCCAAAGGCAAAGTAGAGATGAAGCCTGCTACCTTAGAACTCATCCGCAAAGGGGAGCTAGAAAAAGGAGATGTTCTGGCCGTAGCAAAAACGGCTGGAATCATGGCCGCAAAAGAAACTCATCGTCTGATACCCCTCTGTCACCCTCTTCAGCTCACCAGCATTGCAGTTGAATTTAATCTCCCCGGAAACGGCGCTTTTGTCGAGATTACCGCCAGCGCTAAAGGGATAGGAAAAACAGGATTTGAAATGGAAGCACTGGTTGCTGTGGGTATAAGCGCTCTGACTATCTATGATATGTGCAAAGCAGTGGACAAAGGCATGACCATTGGAGAGATTCGCCTGATAAGGAAGAGCGGAGGCAAAAGCGGGCCTTATCTCGCCGGCGGATGAGATGGAAAAGCAGCCTTAGACAATTCCAGCTATCGTGAGCAAGCCCTGAGTATCTTCGTGTAGTTTCGCCACATCCAGGAATCTTCTTTTCACATGCAAGCTTGTTCTCTCATCCAATCTGATGATTCTAATCTGAGATTGCTTTGGCACTTTGCTCTGAGCCACGAGGCCTTGACTCGTTATCATTAGCCTTCAGCGGGATGTTTTGCATTTAACTCCTGCAGCACCCTGTTAACTACTGCGGGGATTGCCTGCTCCACCTCAGACGTGCATTTCTCGCTGAAGGTAGTAATGTCCTTTACCTCTACAGCAAATATAGTGATTTTCTCGGGCATCGCTAAGTTAAGCAGCTTGCCTAACTCGAGAGCAGTAACCAGATTTATCTGATGAGGTGACGAGAGATGTTTGGCGCAGGAGAAATCTTCAGGCCCCATACAAGATACCTGGCCGGCATTCTCTTTTCCGGTTTGAATAGCATCAATGATGACAACTTCATCATAGCCTACTATAAGATCTAAGAGGCTTATACCGGCCAGACTGGCCTCAGCTATGGTTATTCGGGGGTCGTTGAGCTTCTTCCCTACCTCTTGGGCCACCCTGATCCCTACTCCATCATCGGAGAGAATAGGATTGCCCAGCCCCAGAACCAGGGTTTTCATTTCGATTTGCCAAAACTTGTTATCAGATGCCCCGGCTCAGTTTCTTGAGCTCGTTGCCACCGGCATCATAAATGGTCACTTCCAGAGGCAACTGCCCGGGCAAAGCGTGTGTGGCACACGATAAACATGGGTCATATGGTCGCCATGCCATCTCAATTCGGTTAAGCAACCCCTCCGTTATCTCTACTCCAGGCTTTATGAAGTCTTCCGCTGCTTTCTTGATTGACATGAACAAAGGAGCATGGTTGTTGGTTGTACCCACCACCAGGTTACACTTCTTTATCACTCCTCTTTCATCAGTAGTGTAGTGATGGGTGAGAGTGCCCCTCGGTGCCTCCACGATGGCCACCCCTTCATCGGGCGTCGCGGTCGGTATGTTGCGAATATCCGTGCTCGTTATTTCCGGGTCCTGACTGAGTTCCAGTAATCTCTCGGCAGCATAAAGAAGTTCGATCAGGCGCGCCCAGTGGGTTGCCAGAGTATAGTCGGCCGGCTTGCCACCCAGAGTGGAATACATCCTTTCATATTCTTCCTGCGCCAGCGGAGTTGCCATGCCATCGGCTGCATTCAGCCGTGACAGAGGCGTAGCTCGATAAACCCCACTGTCTTTACCGTCAACAAAACCTTTCCAGCCAACTTTCTTAAGATAAGGGAACTTCAGGTATGTCCAGGGCTCCACTCTTTCAGCTATGTGTTCCAGATATTCCCGCGGTGCATACTTGCAGAACTCCTTCCCCTCAGGGTCAACTACCCGGACTTTACCATCATAGAAGTTGACTTTATTCTTTTCGTCAACTAAGCCCATATTATAGGACCTTTGGGTATAGGTATCGCTCAGGATCATGTCCAGGTATACTTTATTTTTGAGAACAACATCGTCGAAAACCTTGAGCGACAACTTGCCAAACTCCACCGACGATTTGGCTATTTCTTCTATCTGTGCCCTTTCTTCTTCATTTATGGCCCTGCTCACACCGCCGGGCAGGCCAAAACAGGGGTGTATCGGACGGCCACCAATCGTTTGAATAATCCAGTGATTCTGCTTGCGCGTATTGATTACAGCACCACCCAGTTCCAATCCTACCTTGGCGATTACTCCCAGTATATTGCGCTCCGCAGGCGGTGCATCCGGCCCCATAACGAAATCAGCGGCGGAAAGGATATAGAAGTGGGTGGTGTGGTCAGTTACAAAGAAAGCACTGTAGAGAAGCTCACGCAGCTTTTTGGCAGTGCTCGTCGGTTCGACATGAAACAGCTCATCCAAGGCTTTGGTTGCTGCCATGTGGTGGGCTTCGGGGCAAACTCCGCAAATACGCTGAGTTATCTGAGGCATATCCTCGGCCGGCCGGCCCTCGCAAAACTTCTCAAATCCTCTGAGTTCGGGAATCTGCAGATAGGCATTGGCTACACTGCCATCCTCGTTAAGAAAGATGGTGATTTTGCCATGTCCTTCCAGCCGCGTTATAGGATCAATCGTTATCTTCTTCATTTTATCCTCGCCCTCCTGAGTAGTGAATCTGGCAGACTGTAGCGGTAAAAAGTGCCTGCTGGGTCAGGAATATCGTCAATTATCCTTCGAATCTCCTCAGGATCGTTGGAGTCAATGATAGACGAGAGAGCACTCAGAAAATGAGCTCCCTGGTCGACGACTCCCTCCACCGGTCCGTAACAACCAGTACAAGGCATGTTAGCCTGTGGACAGAGAGCACCACACCCCCCTCGAGTTGCTATGCCGTAGCACAATAACCCCTGCTCCAGCAGACATTTCTCCGCTTCAGGGATTATCTCGTAGGGCCTATAGAACTTCTTGATCTTCTTCTCTTCCTTAGTACGGGTACACTCATCGCAAACGGCCTTTACCGAGTGGCTTATGACTGTCCCTTTCGGCGGTAACTTCCCTTCTATCAAAGCTTCAAGGGCAAGCCAGGTAGTCTTTTCTTCCGGGGGACACCCGGGGACAAAATAGTCCACGTCCACAGTTTGG
Source organism: Dehalococcoidia bacterium (assembly GCA_004376695.1). Lineage (GTDB taxonomy): Bacteria > Chloroflexota > Dehalococcoidia > GIF9 > AB-539-J10 > RBG-13-51-36. Next base: position 4,534 of record SOJB01000001.1, read on the forward strand.
GCCAGAGTCTTTACCGTATCATAGAGCTCAGGCAGCTCAAGTTCACCCTCCGGCACTTTGACTTTCGTCTGAGGAAGGATTTTCTCAGGATTCTCAGTTGATGGCGTTTCAATGTAGGCGCGGTCGAGCGTCATTTGCAGGTTGTAGAAATTGGAGAGCCCGGGGATACACCCTTCATAAGCACAAGAGCCATAGGCTATCATTACCTTGGACTTGGCTCGCAGAACATGAGCCATATGCTCGTTCTCTTCATTCCGAATAGCACCATTGAAAAGACAGACATCTATGCTCTTATCTGCCATTTTCTCTACATCAGCATACTTGAAATCCATGGCTACCGGCCAGAATACGATGTCGGCAACCTCAGCTAGCTTCAGTATCTTCTCATGTATAGCCAGAGTCGCGATTTCACACCCACCACAACTCGCTCCCCAATAAAGAGCTATCTTCAGTTTAGCCATCTTTTACCTCCTGAGTATTTTGTTCCGAACGACGAAACGGGCTTGGACCAAGCTTCTTTATGGCTTGAGTGAAATTATTAACCACCTCAGCGAATCTTGCTCCTTCTGACGCAGAAACCCACTCCAGCTGCACTCTTTCTTCCTCTATTCCCAACCGCTTTAATGTCTTCTTAAGCAGCGGGATACGACGCATTGTCCTGTAATTCCCTTCAATATAGTGGCAATCACCGGGATGGCAACCAAGGACTAACACGCCATCAGCACCAACGCTAAGCGCCTTAAGGACAAAGAAGGGGCTTACTCTGCCGCTACACATCACTTTGATTATCCTCATAGTAGAAGGGTACTGCATTCTTCAAGTGCCAGCCAGGTCAGCACCGGCATAAGAGCACCGGTTACAGCAAAAAGCTACAATATTTTGGTTCAAAGCTGTCCATCTATCCTCCTAATCAAACAAGAGGGGCAGTTACAGTCCACCCTCACTTGCCAGCTCAATGAAACGGATAACTGGTACCATATTCATCACTAGAAGGCAGTCCCGTGTCTCGCTCATAACTACCTCCTCAAATACTCATCTATATCCCTTGCTGCGCGGCGGGCAGCGCCCATAGCGCTTATTACCGTAGCGGCGCCGGTAACTATATCCCCACCAGCCCAGACTCTGTCCTTCATCGTCTTGCCGGTAGTCTCATCAGTCACTACCGTACCCCACTTGGTTGTCTTCAAATCAGAAGTAGTTTGAGCAATAAGGGGATTGGGACGGGTGCCCAAGGCAGCTACCACCATATCCACATCCAGGATAAACTCACTTCCCTCTTTGGCAATGGGGCGCCGCCGACCGCTCTCATCAGGCTCACCCAGCCCCATCTCGTAACACTCTATGCCGACTACCCAGCCCGACTCATTGCCGATATGCCTCTTTGGGTTGGTCAGCAGCTTGAACTGGATTCCCTCCTCCTTGGCATTCTCAACTTCCTCACGGCGGGCAGGCATCTCTACCTCTGAGCGACGGTAGATAATATAAACCTCGTCGGCACCAAGCCGGAGAGCACACCGGGCTGAGTCCATAGCCACATTACCACCACCAATCACTGCCACTCTTCTGCCCACAAACACCGGCGTATCATATTCAGGAAACTGGTACGCCTTCATCAGATTAACCCGGGTCAGGAACTCATTTGCTGAATAGATGCCATTTAAGTTCTCGCCGGGAATGTCCATAAACATGGGTGCTCCGGCACCAGTACCCAGGAAAAGAGCATGGTAGCCGCTCTCCAGCAATTCAGCCAGCGTCACCACCTTTCCCACTACCGAATCCAGCTCAATCTTCACCCCCAGGGAAGCGACGTAGGCAACCTCAGCCTGCACAATTTCTTTGGGTAGCCTGAACTCGGGGATGCCATACATCAGCACCCCGCCAGCCACATGCAATGCCTCAAAAAGAGTAACGCTATGGCCGAGCTTGGCTAAATCGGCAGCGGCAACCAGTCCGGCTGGTCCTGAGCCGACCACCGCCACCTGTTTACCGGTTGGTCTTGGTGGCTCTGCACTGGGGTTCAGCGCCCCCATATTAGTCTGCTCCCAGTCGGCCACGTAACGCTCCAAGCGTCCGATGGCAATAGGCGCTCCTTTCTTAGCTAGCGAGCATGTTTGTTCACACTGTGTCTCTTGCGGGCAGACCCGCCCGCAGATGCCGGGCAGGCTGTTCTTATCCTTGAGTATCCTTACCGCTTCGGGCATATTGTCATCCAGTACAGCCCTGATAAAACCGGGGATATCTATCTCCACCGGGCAGCCGTCAGTACACGAATGCTTGGGACACTGGATACAACGGCTTGCCTCGGCTTTAGCCTGTTCCGCGCTGTAACCCAAGGCAACCTCGTTGAAGTTCTTACCCCGCGTCGCGGGGTCCTGCTTTGCCATTGGTTCTCTGTTGAGATTCAGCTTAGCCATGTATGTCGCTCACATCTCCATTCAAGAACGCTTGCCGATCTGGGCCTGCCACCGCTCAAATGAGCGTTTTTCCTCATCAAGATAAATGCGCTGCCGGGTCAAGAGCAAGTCCCAGTCTACCTGATGCCCGTCAAAATCGGGCCCGTCCACACAGGCAAACCTGGTTAAGCCGCCAACGGATACCCGGCAGCAGCCGCACATCCCGGTGCCATCAACCATTATGGGATTGAGGCTGACTATAGTCTTCACCCCGAAGGGCTTGGTGGTCTGAGCACAGAACTTCATCATAATGCTCGGGCCAATGGCAATGACTCGGTCAACCTTCTCCCCACCCTCAAGCATCTCCTTCAGTGGCCCGGTTACTACCCCTTTGCGACCATACGTGCCATCATCAGTA
>SOJB01000094.1 GCA_004376695.1 Dehalococcoidia bacterium
TCTAGAGTCAAGAAAGGCCGAGCTCCATCATGAATCATGACCAAGCCGCAGTTCATTATCCACGTCAGCCCTTCCTTCACCGAATCCTGTCGCCGCGCTCCCCCACGGCATATGGTAACCTTGGACCAGTGCCTCTCCTCTTTCAACTCTCTCCCCCGGATCAAGTCCCTATCGCTCAATACCAGGACTATCCGCGTGATGAAGCTGCACCCGTGACAGGTGTCCACAGACCAGGCCAGCAGAGGCTTATTTCCCAGAGGAGCAAAGAGCTTGTTCGTGCCTGCCATCCGTTCGCTGGTCCCGGCAGCAACCACAACCGCGCCCATTTTGATGGCTTTGTTCATCACATTCCTTCTCAAAAGGCGAAGAATCCAAGTCTGACCGGGGATCGCGTATCAAAGATGGAAAACCAGCAATGGCAAACAAGGGGCGAGAACCTTCTTCTTCATCTTCGCTCTGCATTCCTCCCTTTTACATCCTGTATCTTGCTGTCTCTTGTGAGCCCTAGCTTCAGAGCCTCAGCTACGGAGCTAGCCTCGATTAAGTTAATGTCTGCAGCGCGGAAGGATTGTCTGATTTCGCCCGCAATGACAGAGGGAAGCTCAGGCATGAGGCAGGACTTGAAGCCTAGTCTGACAGCTTCGGCGATTCTTCTCTCTACCTGGGATACCCCTCTAAGCTCTCCATTCAAACCTACTTCTCCCAATGCAACCAGTCTTGAGATGGGCCTAGCATCGTGGAAACTGGAGGCAATGGCTGAGGCGATCCCCAGGTCAACAGCCGGTTCGTTCACTCTCAAGCCACCAGTAACGTTGACTATGATGTCCTGATTGAATAGCTTCAGTCCGGCACGCTTAGTGAGCACAGCGATTATCAGCAGCAGCCGGTTAAAATCAACGCCGTTAGCGATACGCCTGGGAGGAGTGAAGCTATTAGGGGTAGTCAGAGCCTGAATCTCGACCAGCAGGGGCCGACTTCCCTCGAGAGTGGGCACCACTACGGAACCAACAGTTCCTTCCCTGTATGCGCTCAGGAAAACCTGGGAGGGATTAGCTACTTCCGCCAATCCGCTATCGCCCATCTCAAACATCCCTACCTCGTTAGTGGAGCCGAATCGATTCTTTGCGCTGCGTAGCATTCGGTAACTGCTAAATGGTTCACCTTCGAAGTAAAGCACGACATCAACGATGTGTTCTAGCGTTCCCGGACCTGCGATGGCCCCTTCTTTGGTGACATGCCCCGTGATCAAGACGGGCACGCTATTCTGTTTCGCCCACCTCTCTAATCTCCAGGTGCACTCGCGCACCTGTGAGATACTGCCGGGCGTCCCCACCACATCCTCCAGATACATAGCCTGAATTGAATCGATGACCGCTAATCCAGGAGAAAGTCCTTCCAGGCATTCTACTACTGCCGCTAGGTCGGGCTCAGAGAGGAAGTAGATCCCTTTGCCACCTATGCCCAGGCGCTCACTTCTAAGCTTAATCTGGTTAACGGATTCTTCGCCCGAGATGTAAGCGACAACCGTGTTGTTTTCGGCCAGCATCGCTGAAACCTGAAGTAGAAGCGTGGACTTGCCTATTCCTGGCTCGCCGCCAACAAGCACCAGGGAACCCGGAACCAGACCACCTCCCAGAACTCGATTCACTTCAGCGAAGCCGAGGTTAAAGCGGGCGAAGTCACCTCTCTCCACTTGGGAAAGCTCTTGGAGGCCATTGCCTGTGGAGTGAGGCCTCCTGGTGATGCGGGATGAAGTCACCCTGGTTTCTACGAAGCTGTTCCATGCGTGACAATCAGGACAGCGCCCTAACCACTTGGGGATTTCCTTTCCGCATTGCTGACAGACGAAGATACTTCTGGATTTGGATTTGCCCTGATTGCTGGATTTCAAGTCTGCTGGCCGGAGTGCCTAATACTCGATAACTGCTAGTTTTTCTCCAGTTCTAACGGCCTGCCCCGGCGAAACTGCCACCTCTACAACTGAGCCTTTCAGTGGAGAAAATATGGGATTCTCCATTTTCATGGCTTCTATGATGCAAATCACGCCGCCTTCTTCAATGGCATTACCCGCCTTGACCTCGACGTGTATTACTCGCCCCGGTAGCGGCGCCGTGATCACTTCCTGAGCCATGTTTACGCGGCCTCGGTGACCAGCGGTTTTATTACAATGCCCTCCTCGGCGCAATCCACCACCACCGTGTCTCCAGGCACGAATTCGCCGCGAAGCAAGGCCTCGGAGAGCTGGTCCTCAACCAGAGTTTGGATGGTACGACGCAAGGGGCGGGCTCCAAAAACAGGGTCATACCCCTTGTTGCCTATGAAATCCTTGGCTTCGGTAGTGATTTCCAAAGTAACATTCTTCTCCTTAAGCGAAGCAACAACCTGGTCGAGCATCAGGTCAACAATCTGGCGGATATGCTCTTTGCTTAAAGCGTGGAACACGACGGTGGCATCGAGACGGTTACGGAACTCGGGTCGGAATCTTCGCTCGTTCTTCATCTTCTCGAGCACAGTCTCCTTCATTTTCTCGTGCTCCACCCGCTGTTTTCCCTCGCCATCGATATGGGCAGCAAAACCGAGGGTCATATCACGCTTGATGAGTTCGGCACCGACATTGCTGGTCATGACTATGATCGTATTACGAAAATCAACTCTTCGCCCCTTGGCGTCGGTCAAATGGCCATCATCGAAAATCTGGAGCAGGATATTGAATACATTTTCATGAGCCTTTTCAATTTCATCGAGAAGAATCGCACAATAAGACTTCCGTCTCACTGCCTCGGTCAGTTGCCCGCCTTCCTCATAACCGATATAACCCGGCGGTGCTCCCACCAAGCGAGCTACATTGTGAGGCTCCATAAACTCCGACATGTCGAGTCTGACCAAGGCGTCTTCACTACCAAACATGAACTCGGCCAGAGCCCTTACCAGTTCGGTTTTGCCCACACCGGTAGGGCCCAGAAAGACGAAGACACCAATGGGGCGCCTCGGGTCCTTCAACCCGGCGCGAGCCCTTCTTACCGCCTTAGCCACAGTATCTATGGCCTCATCCTGGCCGACGATGCGGCGATGCAAAGCCTCCTCCATCTGTAGAAGCCGACTGGTTTCATCGGTCGTCAACTTCACCACAGGTATGCCCGTCCACATACTGACTACCTCGGCAATATCCTCTGAGGTAACCACGGGCCGGCCCTGTTTCTGCCTGACTTGCCACTCCTTGTCCATGGTCTCGATCTTCTCCAGTAGTTGAAGCTCACGGTCACGGAGCTCGCTTGAGTACTCGTACTGCTGAGCCGCTATAGCTGTCTCCTTTTCCTTCCGTACACTCTCCAAGGCCTGTTTTGCCTGAGCCAAGCCAATAGGTGGACTGCCCCGCTTGATGCGCACGCGGGAGCTGGCTTCGTCCACTAGATCGATAGCCTTATCAGGTAGAAAGCGGTCGGCGATATATCTGGTGGCCAGTGGAGCAGCTGCGTCCAGGGCTTCGTCGCTTATGTCCAGCTGATGGAATTCCTCATATCGATGTTTGATGCCGCGCAGTATGGCCAGAGTCTCTTCCATCGTAGGTTCAGCAACCAAGACAGGCTGAAACCGCCGCTCCAGAGCCGGGTCTTTCTCTACGTATTTGCGGTAATCATCCAGAGTAGTGGCACCAATACATTGTATCTCGCCGCGCGACAACGAAGGCTTCAGTATATTAGCGGCGTCAACTGCACCCTCAGCTGCTCCGGCACCGACGAGAGTCTGCATTTCGTCGATAAACAGGATGCAATTACCGGCAGCCTTCTCCTCCTCAATAACCCTCTTTAGCCTTTCCTCAAATTCACCACGATACTTCGTTCCCGCCACCAGGGCACCTATGTCTAATGCCACTATCCTCTTACCCTGCAGCACCTCCGGCACCTCTCCGGCTATTATGCGCTGGGCCAACCCTTCAATAATAGCTGTTTTGCCTACACCTGGTTCGCCGATAAGGGCAGGGTTGTTCTTAGTGCGACGACTTAGTATCTGGACAACCCGTTCGATCTCCTTGTTGCGCCCAACAATAGGGTCAAGTTTATCCGCCTTGGCCAGAGCAGTCAGATCGGTGCCAAGTTGATCCAGTGTTGGCGTGCGACTGGCAACGCGACCTGCGGTTCGCGTTCGCATGGACTCCTGCCTGACAACTCGGCTGACCTCCTCACGTGTTCGTTCAAGGGTAATAGTCAAACTCTCCAATACACTGAAAGCGACGCCTTCGCTTTCACGCAGCAACCCGAGCAGAAGGTGCTCAACACCTATATAGTTGGAATTGAGACGACGTGCTTCATCAACAGCAAACTCGATCGCTCTCTTCGCTCGGCGAGCAAGGTCAACGTCTCCGCTGGTAGCTCGACGCTCTCCCTTTCCAATCACAAACTCCACAGCCGCCTGTATCTTGCTCATCGAAACACCCAGGTTACTCAGAACCCTGGCTGCAACCCCTGACTCCTCCCCCGCTATCGCCAGTAGTATATGTTCGGTATCGATGTAGCTGTGACCTAGGCGTTGCGCCTCTCCTTGAGCTCGAGTCAAAACCCTGCGAGCCCCTTCGGAAAACCTCTCAAATCCCGTGCTCATTTCAGCCTTCGCTCCACTTCACGTTAGAGTATAGAGCATACCGCTCTTCTAGTCAACAGTCTTGGCTTACTTGAAGTAAGCCGCAGAATAGTAATATAATACCACGTAATCGTCCTCAAAGGCTAGTGAAATGCGGGTTACCGGTGGTACAGCAAAGGGAACGCGGCTAAAAACCCTGGCCAGACGCTCCATCAGACCTACTACCAGCGTGGTGAGGCACGCCATATTCTCTCTCTTGGAGAACAGAGCTACTGATTGGCGGCGGGTTTTGGACCTGTACGCTGGCAGCGGGGCTCTGGGCATCGAAGCTCTAAGCCGTCGGGCAGAATGGGTCGATTTCGTTGACCACAGGAAGAGTTGCTGTGATATTATCAGGACCAACCTGGCAAAGATAGGAGAGCTACACCGGGCCCACGTTTATTGCTGCAGTGTGAGCAGAGCAATCGACTTCCTCAGCAATCATTATGACGTTGTATTCCTGGATCCGCCTTACTCCGATTCGTGGGCAGGCAATTCACTAATGAGCCTGGCCGAGTCGGACCTGCTGGGGGAAAATGCTACAATCGTGCTTTGTCACGCAAACCGCTTTCCCCTGGAGGCTAACTATGACGGACTCCATCTGGTTACGCAACGCCGCTATGGTGATACTTTCATCTTCATATACCACAAGGAGGTTCAGCTATGATTGTAGCAGTCTATCCCGGCACCTTTGATCCTCTTACCTGTGGGCACATGGACATTATCGAGCGAACGGCAGCCCTCATCGACAGGCTGGTCGTTGGTATCTATGAGAATCCTGGTAAGAAGCCGCTTTTCTCACTGGAGCAAAGGGTAAGGTTAGTAGAAGAGGCGGTAAGTGGCCTGTCTAACGTCCAGGTTAGGCCTTTCAAGGGACTGACCGTGGATTTCATACGCCAGACAGGAGGAAGGATTATGATTCGTGGCTTAAGAGCAAACTCTGATTTCGAACGGGAATTCGAGATGGCGTTGATGAACAGAAAGCTCGCGCCTGACATCGAACTGCTCTGCTTGATGACCAGCTCTCAATATCAGTTTCTTAGCTCATCCCTGATTAAGGAAGTAGCTAAGTTAGGAGGTTGTCTTGAAGGGATGGTTCCCGACCACGTGGCTGCAGCTCTGAAGGAGGAGGTTTCCCTGCCTATTGAGCTCGCCCCTGGTAAAGACTAGGTGCAGATTCAAGAGCGGAATATAAAGGAGGCAAAGAAGGATGGCATTTAAAATCACAGACGAGTGCATCAGTTGTGGCGCCTGCGAACCGGAATGCAAGAATGAGGCTATAAGTGAGGGAGAAGAGATCTACGTTGTCGACGCTGACAGGTGTACTGAATGTGTCGGCTGGTTTGAGACACAGAAGTGTGTCGAGGTTTGCCCTGTGGATTGCTGCATTCCTGACCCTGGTCATAAGGAAACACGGGACCAGTTGCTGGCGAAATGGCACAAGCTATATCCCGGCCAGACTCCGGCTGCCACTTGAGATAGGGTCTTTCAAATACGTGAGGAAGAGGACTTCGCTTGGCGACCCATGCACTGCGAGCTGATGGGAAGGGGTGGGCTAACCTGCTACTGAGCACCGCTTTTCTGCAACAAGCTTCGGCCTGACCTGCCGAGAAGCTAATCACAAATAGCTGACAATCATCTCTCAGCGAGGGGCTGTTTGGCTTATGTATAGCGGACCACTTTTCAGGTGACTCAGAAGTGAGAGTTCGCTGTAGGATCGTATGGCGACATAACAACCACCGCAGCGATTAGTTCGCGAGAAATCCTTCATCATCTCTTTTCGGCTGGAGTACTCGCTGCGGTGCAGTGAACACGGGACCAGCCTGCCATTAGGGATGATGATAAGAAATCTTGTACCTGCTCTGCAATTCGGCATGTATCCTCGTTCAAAGAACTTCGCGGTGTTTCTGAGCACGACATCCGAGTTAACTACGCTGGCGCCCTGCTTTTTCATCGCTATGAGTTCGCTAATGGATTGCCGCAGGATTTCCAGATCCTCTCCATCACTTATGCAGTAGCCTACTTCGTTCGTGCGCAGCGCCGTGTACGCGCTAAACGATATGGACACATTCCACTCCGTGGCCTTCCCTACCAGAGGTAGTATATCCCTCAGGTTGGCTCGGGTTATAGCCGTGTTGAGGACAATATCCCGGAAACCAAGATTCGCCAGCCGGGGAAGGGTCTGCTCCAAACGTTTGTATAGACCTGGCCGTCGCCGAAACTCGTCATGCCGCTCATCAGGGAAGTCGAGCGACACGGAGAATTGATTCACCCCTGCTTCACGCAGTTGCAGGTAGTTGCTCTCGTTCAACAACACTCCGTTCGTAACGAGTATCACGTGCGGTACCCCGGCGGATTGCTTGATAGCCTTGACTATGGCTGCTATATCCTTGCGTAGGAGTGGCTCACCGCCGGAAATCTGCGCTACAAGCGGCTTCAGGCTCCGAGTCAAGTCTGCATACTCCTCCGGCCCAATCTGAGTTTCATCCTCTATGAACCCCCCAAGGTCACAGTGACGGCAATTGCAGTTGCAGGAAAGCGTTACCTCGTAAGAGACAACCATGGCGCGATTAGTTATATAGGTATCGACTCCCTTCTTGATAAGCTTGACCGTATCATGCAGAGAATGACTTGCCATTTGCTATCCCCCTATTTGAAACCGACCATTGTGCAATTATCCAGTCTTGAGGAGTATGCCAGCATCATCCTGTTCATACTTCTACCCAGAACAGAGCTGGGGCCGAATAAACCCCTTAAAGGCTCGTACAGCCTGAGATATTTCAGTATCGGAATACACAGTATCAGCAAGCTTATGGACTCCTTATAGGATACAGGAGATATGTCCCTGAATCCAGTCTTCTGGAGAACGGTAGTGAGAGTTCTCGTAGTAAACTGGTTGAGATGCAACATCCTTATGTTCCACCATTTTCTTCCCAAGATTCTGGCCGGCACCCCCTTGATATCCGGGGTCGACAGTGCCAGCAATCCCCCTGGCTTCAGTATTCTATGAACCTCTCCGAGCATTATTAGAGGGTATGGCACATGCTCCAGAACTTGCCACAGAGTAACTATATCGAAACAGTTCTCGGGAAACCGTAGTTCTTCAAAGGGTCCTGCTTCCACATCGAGGTCGAATTCCCTTCTCGCATATTCCGCCGCATCCTGTGATAATTCGACGCCTTTGGTAGCATAACCGGCTCTCGCGGCGTTGAAGAGAAAGAAGCCCTCACCACAGCCTATATCCAGCAGATACGCTCCACTCTTATGCTGCTCAATCAACCTCACTTGTGATTGGGAAGCGGTCAAGCGAATTCCCCGGATAATGGAGGCATCGACACTCTTTCTTTCAGAGTACGCTTTGTTGATTTTGCCTGCCTTCTCTATAGGATTGACGTATATTAGCTGACAATTGTGACATCTGACATGCCTTCCCCATTCCCTCCCAGGGATCATATATACGGTCTCCACCGCTTCTCCGAAGCCTCCGGCCTTCATATTAGACTCAAAGAGCACTTCGAAATCGTTCTGCCCGCAGCAGGGGCAGTTGCGGCACTCAAAAAGCGAATCCATCTCTATCCAACTCTCAGAGGCGTTGAGCTTTTGCATGAGCAGCAGCCACGGCCTCGAGAAGATGATAACGGAATGCCCCCTTCTCTAACTGAAGAAGAGCTTCGGTAGTTGTCCCTCCTGGCGAAGTAACCATGTTCTTCAGCTCGGCAGGATGCTTACCCATCTTCTCAACGGCACAGGTAGAGCCGATCATAGTTTGTAACACCACTTCTTGAGCTATAGACCGGGGCAAGCCGATGTGCACACCAGCATCGATGAATGCCTCGATAAAGAGAAAGACATAAGCTGCACCACTGCCGCCCAATGCAGTGACCATATCCAGATATTTCTCATCAGCAACATAGATTTCTTTCCCCAAGGCACTCAGGACAGCCTGAGCTAACTCCTTTTGCTTCTTGTTAGTCTCAGCAGTTGCTGTCCAGACAGTTATTCCCTGGCCGATCTGCGCAGGCATATTGGGTGCAGCCCTCACTACACAGGAGTGATTCAAGTCCTGACACAGCTTGGATAGAGTGCCGCCAGCCAATATGGATAGCACTAGCTGCTCGGGCGATGGAGCCCTTATCTCTTCCGCGACCTGGCGCAGGTTCTGAGGCTTCACTGCCAGAACAATCAGGTCAGCATTTTCCATAGCCTTTCGGTTATCAGCTAGAGTGCTCAGTCCATATTTCTTGTTCAATAGCTCGCGCCGTATGGGACTAACGTCGCTAACCACCATATCTTGAGGGATAGCTACTTTCTTGGTCAGAATGCCTCTGATCATCGCTTCACCCATAGCCCCACCGCCGATAAATGCTATCCTTGCTCTTCTTTCGCGCTTCGCCATATTCTCCTTGCTATGCTAACACAATGTTCACCACCCGTTTCGGGACGTAGATGACATTGCTCAGCTTCTTGCCATCGATAAGAGTCTTCACTCGCTCTCGACCTAAGGCCAGTTCCTTCGCCTGGACTTCGCTTATGGATGCGGGCACAAGCACTTTGTCGCGGAGCTTACCGTTTACCTGAATGGCCAATGTGATCTCTTCTTCCTGGGCAAACCCTTCGTTGTACTCCGGCCATGCCTGGGTGTGAATACTATAGGGATGTCCGGTTCTGGCCCACAACTCCTCGGTAAGATGAGGGGCGGTGGGGGCAAAGAGAAGCAGAAAACTACTGATTGCTTCGCGCCACAATGAATCAGAGACCGTCCTGCCCTCCCTGACCTTCGATAGATAGTTCGTGAATTCCATAAGGCTTGCCAGCATGGTGTTAAAGCGGAATTTTTCCAGGTCCTCAGTCACCTTCTTAATCGTTTTATGGGTCATGTGGAGGAGCTCTTTCTCATCCTCTGTATTAGCGGCATCCCGATAACTCGGAACATAGTCCGTCGTCACCAGGCTCCATACCCGGTTGAGCCAGCGACTGATGCCTACAAGGCCGCTATCGTTCCATTCTCCCCCCAGTTCCCAAGGACCTATAAACATGAGATACCCACGAACGGCATCGGCTCCAGATTCAGCCACATATTCGTCGGGGCCGATCACATTGGGCCTGGACTTGCTGATTTTGCGACCACCGTAAACGATGGTTCCCTGATTGAACAGGCGAGTAAAAGGTTCGTCAAAGCCGACCAGACCCATGTCCCTCAATGCCTTTGTGAAGAAACGAGCGTAGAGGAGATGCATAACTGCGTGCTCAGCACCCCCGGTGTACAGATCGACAGGCAACCAGTACTTGACTCTGGCATCATCGAAGGGAGCATCCCTGGTTTCCGGGTTCGTGTATCTCAAGAAATACCAGGATGAACAGACAAAGGTATCCATAGTATCAGTTTCCCTTTGTGCCGGCCTGGAGCAATAGGGACAGGTGGTATTGACGAAACTCGAGGAGTATTTGAGAGGAGATTCCCCGGTAGGTTTGAATTCGGCATCGGGAGGGAGCAGGACAGGCAAGTCCTTCTCGGGTACCGGAACTATGCCGCATTCAGCACAATGAACCACGGGTATGGGCGCTCCCCAATATCTCTGCCTGGAGATAAGCCAGTCACGAAGGCGATAAATAACCGTCCGCTTGCCCCATCCCTTTTCCTCCAGTAAGGCACAGATTGCCTCATATCCTTGATCGCTCGTCAAACCGCTGAAGCTGCCGGAATTCACCATTGTTCCCGACCCGGTGTAGGCCTCTGCCAATTCCTCACCTGACCAACCGGGAGGAGCAATGACCGTTCGCACAGGTAGCCTGAACTTCCCGGCAAACTCAAAATCCCTTTCATCGTGAGCAGGAACTGCCATTACCGCTCCCGTGCCGTACGTCGGCAGCACATAATCAGTGATCCAGACAGGCACCTGCTCTCCGCTCACCGGATTGACAACGTAGGTGCCCAAGAAGACCCCTGTCCTCTCCCTGCCCAGCGCCAGTCGTTCATACTCGGTTTGCTGTCGACACCAGGCAATGTACTCGTCTACTTCAGCTTTACGCTCAGGGGCAGTCAACTGAGGAACTAGAGGATGCTCCGGAGCCAAGAGAAAGAAAGTCACGCCAAAAATGGTATCGGGGCGAGTGGTAAATACCCTAATCTCTTGCTGCTCTACCGCTTCGTGCTCCAACAGGAACGACACTTCAGCGCCCTCACTCTTGCCCACCCAGTTCCTCTGCATTATCTTTATGCGTTCCGGCCAATCCAGGTGACTATGGTCGAGGAGTTCCTCAGCGTACTTAGTAATCCTGAAGAACCATTGCTCAAGAGCTTTCTTGGTCACCGGAGCGCTGCATCTATCACAGGAACCCTCGCCCACGACTTGCTCATTAGCCAGCACTGTTTGGCATCGGGGGCACCAGTTGACCGCTGCCTTAGCCCGATACGCGAGACCGGCGCGGTAGAACTTAAGGAAAAACCACTGTGTCCATCTGTAATACTCCGGCAGGCACGTAACGACTTCACGGTTCCAGTCATACACGGCTCCCATACTTCTCAGTTGCCGGCGCATGTTCTCAACGTTCTTCATCGTCCACTCGTGAGGATGAATCCCGTGGCTGATAGCAGCGTTTTCCGCCGGCAGGCCAAAGGCATCAAAGCCCATAGGATGAAGCACATTGTAGCCCTGCATCCTTTTGAATCTGGCATAGACGTCTGAAGGCGCCATGATATACCAATGGCCGATGTGAAGGTCTCCGGAGGTATAAGGAAACATGGTGAGGGCATAGAGTTGCGGGCGACTGCTATCCTCCTTTACCTCATACATGTGGTCAGCCGCCCACCTCTGCTGCCATTTCCTCTCGATTTCCCGGGGGATGTATTTCTGTGCCATATGTACTGAAGTTTACCTCAGTCTGGAGCGAATTGAAAGGCTTTGGTATCGGAAGAGAGAATCCCGGTGGGAATCTGGTTGCTTCGACTGCTGGCCGAACGCGAAAGCAGTCCCGAAGGGCATACGAACGTGTCGCGCAACCTTCTGCCTCTCCTTTTTGAGGCTATCCCCCAAAAAGGCATCAGCACCCCGCGGGATGAAGATCCCGTAGAACTCAGGCCCACACGCCGGTGGACTTCACGCAAATATGAGGAGCGTCACCGACACCACACGGCTCCTCTGAAGACGCGGTGACAACTCAACTATGGATGCTTAGGCTCTACCTATTCTGAATACCTTGGTGCTGCAAACCGGACAGACACCTTGCATTGCCGGTCTGCCGTTCTTGAGTGTGACGCGGGTCGGGTTTCTGATTTCCACCTTTTTTCTGCACTTCATACAATAAGCTGTCGCCATCGTGCCCTCCTTTTGGTTTCGTTATGCTTATATTGTTACTACAAGCCGCAAACCTTGTCAATACCCTTCGGGCTTCTGAAGCAAAGATTGCGAGTTTTCCACCGCCCCGGCAGGCTAGACAGGGAACGAAAACGTTCAGGGGGCGCTCAAGGAAATATGTGGCATGGCAGCTAGCATAGGTTGGATAGCAGCTGCAGTGCCGTATTTAATCGGTTCAGGCATTTGTCTTTTCCCAGTACCGCCATGGTCTGAAAAAGGGGTGGGGCCGCGGTGCGTCCTGTAACAGCTACCCTCAGCAAACCGAAGAATTCCCTTGTGCCTGAGCTTAGCTCGCCGGCCAGGGGGCGCAGGATATTCTCGAGGTCGGTGGCATTCCAGTTGATCACTCCCTCCAGGTGTTGCAGAGCAGCCGTAACAGCTTTAGCAGCCGATTGGGCATCCAGTTCTCTGGACAGAAGCAGGCCCGTATCGTACTGCAGTTCATCAAGAAAGAAAAAGCTGGCAAGCTGAGGGGCCTCCGCTAAAGTCCTGGCCCGTTCTTGAATGAGCGAGAGGACCCGGCCTACATAACTGCTATCCAACGGACGTTTCACGGATTCGGGCAAATCTCTATCTAGGAACGGCATGGCTCGCTGAACAAATTCGTCCAGGCTTAGTTTGCGCAAATAAACCCCGTTCATCCACTCTAGCTTATCCTTGTTGAAGATGGCCGCCGTCTTTCCTACCCTTTCCAGAGAGAAGTGTTTTATCAGTTCTTCTCGGGATAGTAATTCAGTTCGGTCATCGAGCGACCAACCCAGAAGCACCAGAAAATTGACCACTGCATCTGGGAGGTATCCTTGCTTCTGATATTCAGTTATAGAGGTAGCACCGTGTCTTTTGGAGAGCCTGGCGCGGTCAGGTCCCAGGATTATAGGCAAATGAGCGAATTGGGGAGGCTGCCAGTTTAGAGCCTGGTAAAGCAGAACGTGGCGGGGAGTGCTGGAAAGCCACTCATCGGCCCTGAGGACGTGCGAAATAGCCATCAAATGGTCGTCTACTACAACAGCCAGGTGATATGTGGGATAACCATCTGATTTCAGCAGGACGAAGTCGTCCAGGGTGTCGTGCTTGAATGTTATCCGGCCATGAATCAAGTCGCAGATGGTGGTTTCGCCATCAAGAGGTGTTCTGAAGCGAATCACGGGACTAATGCCTGTTGCTTCCATCTGTGCCCTCTCCTGCTGTGTCAAATCTCGACAACGGCGGTCATATTTCGGCGGCTGTTTGCGTTTCGCCTGTTCTTGGCGCATCGTCTGTAATCGCTCCGGAGAGCAGTAGCATAAATATACATGACCCTTCTGAAGCAAGCTCTCGGTGATTTCATGATAGATGGGTAACCGTTGTGACTGGAAGTAAGGCCCTTCATCCCAGTCTAATCCCAGCCACCGCAAGCTATCCAATATCGCCTCCACCGCGCCTTCGACCTTACGGGCAACATCAGTATCTTCAATTCGTAAAATGAACTTGCCGCCGTGATGGCGGGCAAAAAGCCAGTTGAATAGAACGGTCCTGATGTTGCCTAGATGTGGATACCCTGTAGGGCTGGGCGCAAACCGAAGTCTAACCGATGTTTCCAATTCAGACTGCATTGCGCTGTATTCTTGTGTGGGTTCACTCACTTGGAGAGGACTTGATGCAGCTTTTTCAGGCGCTCCAGATGTTTCCTGAGCCTTTGGGCAAGTTGCTCAGTCTGATTCAAGGCGGCTTGAGTATCTTCTATCTCCGTCGTTATCTTGAACAGGGTTGCACTGTGCCGCTCGCTCAGTTCAGTCTCAAGACCAGCCAATTCCTCTAGCCCGACCTCTGCCATCAACTTGGACAGGAGACTGTCTTCTCTGCTTGCTTGCTCTCTAGAGAGTTCGTCATAGGATTTCATGTCATTAGGTCCCTTTCTTTCATCTCTGTCTGGGATAGGTGAATTCTACCACACCACAATGTCCCAAACAAGATGACGGACTCGGCGTCCTGCGAAGCTACACGCCGCTCAAGGACCGGAGTTCTGCAATTACCCCCGCTTTCCCCACAGCAAAGCTGTGCTGGCAATGGCAACAGCGAGCATGATAATCGACACGCCGGACAGCGTGATGAAGAACTGGTAGCTATCAATGAGATGGCCGAGCAGGAACGTTATCGCCGGTCCGCCGCGGCTGACCATATAATAGAGGCCGAGCACGGTGGAACGCTTCTGCGGCGAAACGTGGCCGATTATATAGGACTCCACCACCGGCATGCCCACATGCATAGCGGTGCCCATGAGTAGCAGGACGGCATAAAGGCTCACGTCCAGGGACACGTGATTGAGAAGGTAAATCGCGGGCCCGGAGATAAGGCCGACGGCGATTATGACTGGAATCCGCCCCAGACGGTCAGACAGGAGACCTCCCAGAGGGCCGCCCCAGATGCCCCCAAAATAGGCGATTGACAGCAGGGCTGCGCCCTGTTCCTCACTGGCGCCGAGCACATCAACCGCGTAGAGTGGGGTGAGCTTGAGCGTGGATTGAAGTAGCACCATACTAGCAATGCCAATGGCGATAAACGCGGACAGGCGGCGCCTGTCGCCAGGCTCGGATGGCGCTGGCACCGAAGCTTCCGCCCCCTTCCGCTGGGCACTGCCTGCATAACCCATCTTGCCCAGGAGTAGGTGAAATACGATGCCTAAGGACAGAGTCGGGATGGCAGTGGTGATGAATGTGCCCCGCCAGCCCAGAGCACTGGCAATGCCTGCGGCGATGAGTGGTGCGAGGAAGAAGCTCACGGTGCCACCTATCTGATGGATTCCCAGAGCTCTTCCTCGGTGCTCCGGCCTGACCGATGCTGAGACCAGGGGCGATGCTGAGGGATGGTAACCTCCGCCCGTCAACCCCATGACAACCAGCAGGAGTGCCATAACGATGTAGTTCGGGGAAAAGCCGATCAGAAGGCCGGCAAGGGCCGCTCCCACCACGCCGATGGTGAGCAGGGTCCTGGAGCCGACGCGGTCAGCGATCAGGCCTGCGGGGAACTGGCTGATGCCATAGGCGATACTGTGGGCCGAGATCAGTCCGCCGGCTTGGGTGTACGAGAGAGAGAAACCGCGGCGGATGAAGGGGAGAAGGGGAGGTAGCAGCGCCATCATCAGATGATGGCCGAAGTGGGCCACCGTGAATAGCGGTAGCAGGGCGGTTAGAGATGAAACGACCCCGCTGCGCTTCTTGATTATGGTTACCTTTCCGTACTGATTCCCAGTTCTGCCACAACCAGAGCAGGATTATGTATCTTTCGTCGCCTGGTTGTCAAGAACTAGTCTCGTCCAAAGACAGATGAGAAGGGAAGGACAGGGATGCCGGAGCGCGGATTACTCAAGTGCTTGCGGATCGGGCTGCTTGTTCACTGGATTATCCAGCGTTAGCTGTTTCTAGTATAGTTAGAGATGCTCAGTGAGGTGAGCGCGCTCCATGTCTCAGTTTAAGATAGTCTCCGATTTCGGTCTTACCGGCGACCAGCCACAAGCGGTCAATAAACTGGTTGGGGGTTTGAACCAGGGTTACCGGGAGCAGACACTGCTTGGGGTTACCGGTAGCGGCAAGACCTTCACCATGGCCTGTGTAATCGAGAGAACACAAAGGCCGACGCTGGTCATCTGTCACAACAAGACTTTGGCCGCTCAGCTAGTAACGGAGTTCAAGGAGTTCTTCCCCGAGAATGCCGTGGAGTATTTTGTAAGTTACTACGACTATTATCAACCGGAGGCTTACATCCCCCGCACCGACCTCTATATTGAAAAAGAGACCGACATAAATGAGGAAATCGAGAAACTGCGGCACGCCGCTACCAGGGCTCTCTTCACACGTCGAGATGTGGTCATTGTTGCCTCGGTTTCCTGCATCTATAGCCTGGGCGAACCCGAGGAATATCACAGCTTCGCCCTTACTATTGAGAAGAACAAACACTATAAGCGAGACAGGCTTGTCCGCCGTTTGGTAGAGATGCGGTACGAACGAAACGATCATGATTTCACCAGAGGCAGATTTCGTATTCGAGGCGACACTCTGGAGATTCAGCCGGCCTATGAGGAGACGGCTCTCAGAATCGAGTTCTGGGGGGACGAGATTGAGCGTATTGTGGAGGTCTGTCCTCTGACCGGCGAGGTACTGGCTCATTGCGACCAGGTAGATATCTACCCCGCGAAGCACTTTGTTACCTCCCGGGAGAAGCTGGGGGCGGCGATTGGGGACGTCAGGGCTGAGCTAGAGGAGAGATTGGAGGAGTTAAAGAGCAAGGGAAAACTGCTGGAAGCTCAGAGGCTTGAGGCGCGGACCAATTACGATCTTGAAATGCTTCAAGAAGTGGGGTACTGCACAGGGGTGGAGAACTACTCCCGGCATCTCCAGCGGCGGGCGCCGGGAAGCAGCCCCTGGACTTTGCTGGATTACTTCACTCGTGACTTCTTGCTCTTCATCGATGAATCACACATGACGCTGCCTCAGATAAGAGGCATGTATCATGGCGACGCCTCTCGAAAGCAGACGCTCGTTGACTACGGCTTTCGCCTGCCATCAGCCCTGGATAATCGCCCGCTGAATTTCGAGGAGTTCAACGAGCACATCAACCAGGTCATCTATGTCTCTGCCACACCCAAGCCCTATGAATATGAGCGCAGCCAGCAAATGGCGGAGCAGTTAGTCCGCCCCACCGGTTTACTGGAGCCTACCGTTGAGGTCAAGCCGGTTAAGGGGCAGATCGATGACCTTGTTCATCAGATAAAGGACAGAGTAGCTAAGGGCGAGCGTTGTCTGGTCACTACCTTGACCAAGCGAATGGCAGAGGAACTCAGCGATTTCCTGAAAGAGATGGAGATTAAGACTCATTACCTGCATTCGGAGGTGCAGACGTTGGAGCGGGTGGAAATTCTCCGCGACCTCCGCCTCGGCGTCTACGACGTGGTAGTGGGGGTTAATCTCCTTCGCGAGGGGTTGGACCTGCCCGAAGTGAGCCTCGTAGCCATACTCGATGCTGATAAAGAAGGCTATCTCAGGTCAGAGGAAGCGCTCATCCAGACCATGGGACGCACTGCCAGACACCTGAATGCTCATGTCATAATGTATGCTGATACCACTACTAAGTCCATGCAGAGAGCTATAGACGAAATCGGTCGTCGCCGGCAGGTGCAGGAAGCTTACAATAAAGAGCACGGCATAACTCCCCAGGGAATCAAGAAGGGAATCAGGGACATAACTGAGAGAATTCAAGCGGTAGCCGAGACAAGGACTCGTTATGCGGTTACCCCTGTTTCCAAGGTGGAGATCAGCCGGCTCATCAAGCAACTGGAAGCTCAGATGAAAACAGCGGCCAGGAATCTGGAGTTTGAAAGAGCTGCTATTATCCGCGACCGCATTATCGAATTGAGGAAGGACGAAGAGCTGATCTTGCCGATAGTAAAACGATGAAAGGGCATCTTGAACCTGGAGTTCAAGCTTGCTACCCGAAACGAGTATAGATGGATGCGGCGTCAAAGACATCGCAAGAGTTGGTGTCGAGCTACAGGACCAGGATGGTGAAGCGTTACGCAGCTGTGCAAGCGGGAAGATAGGCCGGAGCGTGGAAACAGGGCCTACTAGAGGCAGCTGAGGAAAATGCTTGCAGGGAAGTTCAGGACTCAGGCAGGCTATCGACAAACTACAGCCGGCTTCGCTTGATACCATCCAACAACGTACAGTATTGGTGGGGAGGTCATCTTGACTCTGAAGCCTTGGATGCCTTCCTTGCCATCCGAGACGAAATACTGTAGATTAACGAGGAAGCCAGCGGTTAACAAGAAAGCCAGCCAAGGCATATGGTTGCGGAAATCCAATATGCATATAGATGAGCTTCTCAGACTGATGGTGAACAGAGGTGCTTCAGACTTGCACCTCACGGTGCCAAGCCCGCCCGTGCTCCGTATTGACGGCGCACTGGTACCGCAGAAGGATTTGCCACCCGTGACAGCTAGAGATGTTGAGCTCGCCTTGGAACAAGCTGCTACTGAAGAGCAGAGGTCAGTTTTCGCTAGAGAATGGGAGCTCGATTTTGCCTATTCTGTTCCCGGGTTAGCCCGATTCCGGGTTAACGCATTGCGACAGAGAGGTGTGATTAGTCTTGCCTTCCGGTTTGTACCATTTTATGTTCCATCTATTGATGAATGGGGACTACCCCAGATATTCAAGGAGCTCATCCTTAGGCCGAGAGGAATTATCCTGCTTACAGGTCCTTCTGGCAGTGGTAAGTCGACTACTCTGGCAGCGATGATCAGGCATCTTAATGAGAATGCAACGAAGAATGTTATTACTGTTGAGGACCCTATTGAATTCCTATTCCGCAACAAAGAATGCCTCATCCGGCAGCGAGACCTGGGGGATGACACCAGATCATTCGCCGCCGCAGTGATACACGCTCTTCGCCATGATGCGGATGTAATTGTCATCGGGGAAATGCGTGACCTGGATACGATGAGTACAGCTATGACAGCGGCTGAGACAGGGCACCTGGTGCTCGGCACCCTGCATACCGTCGATGCTCCCCAGTCTATTGACCGCATTATCGACGTATTCCCTCATGGTCAGCAACAGCAGATCAGAGTACAGTTGTCACAGGTAATTGAGGCGGTAATATCACAAACTCTCATCCCCCGTATTGATGGCGGGCGAATAGCCGCATTCGAAATAATGCTGGCCAGCCATACGATCAGGAAGTATATTCGTGAAGAGAAGATCTTCGAGATACCTGTTACCATGGAGGTGAGTAGACCGGAGGGGATGCAGACTCTGGATCAGGCGTTGACCGATTTGGTGAAGAGGAAGCTGGTAACGTTAGAAGACGCCTTGATGAAAAGCAGGGACCCGGTAAAATTGCAGCGGTCTCTTCAATCCGAGGGTGAAGCAGCCACATCCTGAAGAACTGCTGGTAGTACTGAGCAGGGCCAGGAGGGCGTTGAATGGACAAGAAGAGAATACTCATAGCTGATGACGAACCGAACATAAGATCAGTAGTAGCAAGGATGCTGGACAAAGACTATATCGTCCTCGAAGCAGCCAACGGTGAAGAAGCAGTGGATATTGCAGGACGAGAGAGACCGGATATCATCCTCATGGATCTTATGATGCCGGAGATGGACGGGTATACTGCTTGCTCCCTGATTAAGGCTGATCAGGCGACGAAGATGATCCCCGTCATTATACTTACTGCCATCGGCCATGAGTTCAACAGGAAGTTCGCCATGGAGATGGGCGCTGACGCATACATAACCAAACCGTTCACGCCGCAGGTGCTGGCAGACGCGATTAGCCCTCTACTGGGTAAGGCACTTCAAAGTGACGGTTTTGCCACGGAGACTCTGGAGACCTGAACTCCTGAAGATAACTCGAGTTGGGGAAGCCCTCTGTCTTGAGGGCTTCCCTTTTGTCGTTAAGCATCTGGGCTGAGAGAATCAGGCTAAACCTGCCAGGTGAACAGATCAAACAGAAGAGTCTCTTGTCGAGGAACACTCCCCTGAAAGGTTACTTCAGAGCCAGAAACATGGGGTTGAGGCGTTAACCTCGCTCCTCTTCGCTTCAAGGAATACGTTCTCAGCCTTATGTTACTACGAAGCGGTAGCCAAAGGCTATCTGGGAGGACCTGATCCTCTGAAGGCGATTGCATGAACCAGCGAAGAGCGGGATTACAGCCGCTCCGCAGCGAATGCTCAGGAACATCAGGTCCTGAAACCCAGCAATCCCGTTAGGGACGTACCGCTCACGCTACCCTATCTCTAAGAATAAGGCGATCCCGTTTCGTTGCCTCCAGTCGGAATAGGCGATGGCAAACACAGTGTCGGTGCTCCGTATCAGGTATCCGATGGATAGGAACTGCCGGACGGCGCAGTACAGAAGTAACGGAATAGCCCGTACACATGGGTGATTGACGCTTCCCGAAACGCAGGGCATAGTATGGTATACCTGAATAGTTTCAGGGGATAAGGATATGCCTGTTATTCTTGATGACCGGACTTATTACAGAACCGCCGAGGTCTGCCGATTGGTCGGCATCACCAGAAATACCCTCTTCAGGTGGTTAAGAAAAGGGATGGTCTCCGATGTCGAGTATCGGGACTGGCGTGGCTGGCGGCTGTTCACCCTGGCGCAAATCGAGACGATCAGGATTCAGACCAGCCAAGTTACTGCGACAGTCGGAGAACGTAGGAGGGTGGACACAGGAGGTCAGTGGTCACAGGATTTCGCGGTAACAGAGGAATCGAGCAAGAACGAGTAAGAAACCGGATTGCGTATGAAAACAAATGACTCATCTATGAGGAGAGGTGTTTTTCTGGGTGCGGTAGCCCTGGCTGCAGTTGTTACTCTCATTTTCGGGATCGATGCACTCAGGGAAGAATTGGTTGATGTTGGGGTCATTGATCTTTCGGTTTCTGTGATTTCGCTTGGCATTTTATGGGCAGCGTATAGGAGACCGCATTCGACGGTTCCTAACTGGGTCTTTGTAGGCGTCATGGCCTCATTCTTTGTATATCTGTTCGCCGGCGGCGGGCATGGCGGCACGGGGTTTTTGTTTATGCTTCTCATCCCACTGGCAGCTCCCCTTTTCCTGGGCTGGAAGCATGGGATGGCAGTTGCACTCATTTCTATGCTGGTCTGTGCGGGACTAGTCGTCGTTGGGGGGAGCATTTCCTCACCTCTTCCGGGCATTCCAGGAAACACATTATTAGCCAGAGCAGGTGCGGTATATGTTGTTTCGCTGATTCTCTCGGGTTTGTATGATTTCGCGATGCAGAGAGCATATAGAGAAGAGACTCGGGCAAAGGAAGCACTGCGGCAGTCAGAGGAGAGATACCGTACCATTCTTGATGAGACGGGCGATGGCTACTTCGAGACTGACCTCGCCGGCAATCTGATCTTTGCTAATGATGCCCAGATTCGTCTCTTAGGCTATTCCAGAGAAGAGACAATCGGGATGAACTATAGAGCCTTTACACCTGAGGAACAGGTGGAAGCTGTTTTCGAAGCCTACAATCGCATGTATAGGACCGGCGAGCCATTGATCGACTTCCCCAGCGATATTATGCGCAAAGATGGGAGCCGCGGATTTGCCGAAATCTCGGCTTTCCCGATAAGAAGCGATAAGGGTGAGATCACCGGCTTCCGGGGAGTCCGCCGCGATATCACCGAGCGCAAGCGAGCGGAGGAGGCATCGCGAGAGAGCGAGGAAAGGTACCGGAGCCTGGTGAATAATATAGACGTGGGGATATTCAGGAGCACATCGGGGCCAGGAGGCAGGTTCCTTGAGGTGAACCGGGCTATGGAGAAGATAACCGGATATTCACGTGAGGGATTACTAAGCATCGATGTCGCGGAACTCTACCATAACTCAGAGGAGAGAGAGGAGGCAATCAAGGAACTTGAGTCCGCCGGGCAGGTATGCAGAAGAGAGACACGGTGCAGGAAGAAGGATGGCAGTGAGATCATCGTGTCGGATATAACAGCACCGGTAAGAGACGACAGGGGGCGGCTCCTGTATTTCGACGGCATTCTGGAGGACATCACCGAGCGGAAGAAGATGGAAGAAGCGATAAGACGGGCAGCCGAGGAAT
>SOJB01000133.1 GCA_004376695.1 Dehalococcoidia bacterium
CTGGGTTGCCGGTCTGCCATTCTTCATGGTGATTCTTCTGGGATCTCTGATTTCCTTCTTGGCACGGCACTTCATACAGTATGCTTGCATTTGACCCTCCTTTCTCCTATATAGATAGTAGGCTATTCACCTGTACGTTGTCAATAGGCGGCGCGAAAATCCACCATCTACAGCTTCGATCTCAATCTGATTTCGCTCACCGTTATCATACCGGTCTCAAGGATCGGACGATGGATTCAGGCAGGGTCAAAGACCTGCCAGGAACCGAGGAGGGCTGTAGCATTGCGGATTCACCTGACAGCGCGTATCATGAGGACGTTTGTGAATCGGCTCTACGACTTCTGGGTTTCCCAAACGAAGCCAGGAGCGTTCACTCGAATCGGGGATGAGATGCACGCATCTAGTCAGGGCAGATTCAGATGCAAAGCTGACGCAAAACTAAGCAGCCTACAAAACAGCCATCCGGGATACTTCATCAACTCGCGGCCGTCATTTTATGTGAACCCGGTAATGGCGTCCTTCAGATGGAGAGGAACGCCATTGGCATTCAGATGCTTATGGATCGGTGTAGCCATTTCACAGTCGAGTGATGGCATGACATGATTCTGCATTTCTATGATCGTGACTGAGATTCCGCGCCTGACCAGGTTCTCCGCCGTCTCCAGTCCGACGAAACCGCCAGTCATCCAACCCCGCCAATTTTATGGAACGTGCCCTCGCTTTCTAGCAAATCACCTCGGCGTTGCACGCTGTGGCGGGTTGCTCAACTGGCAACGACCAAATCCCTCTTGTAGCTATGTAGATGGTTAGCCAGAATCCTCGTGACGTACTAGCCGTGGAAGCCCCCCCTAAGTCTGCTGCCAGAGTGGGGCATGCTCTCCTGATTAGAGGATGCTCTCGCCAGTCATCGGGTAGAAAAATTCCTCTGCCTTGGTTATAGTTCTCTTTTGCAGATAGGCACGAAGTACGTATCAACATGAGGAAGGAGGATAGCTTGAAAGAACTGACCATTAGCTCTGACGCTCCCGGACAACGGCTTTTTGTCCTGGGCAATGAAGCGATCGCCAGGGGAGCAATAGAGGCCGGGGTTCAGGTTGCCGCTGCCTACCCCGGTACGCCATCAAGTGAAATAGTGGGAACTCTGTCCGGCGTAGCCAAAGAGCTTGACATGTACGTTGAGTGGTCAACCAACGAGAAGGTGGCCTTTGAGGTTGCCCTTGGCGCCTCGATCTGTGGGCTAAGAGCCATGGCGTCGATGAAGCATGTCGGGGTGAACGTGGCTCACGACCCACTGATGACCGCCAGCCATATCGGTGCCAAAGGAGGACTGGTTCTGGTCGCGGCTGATGACCCCTGGGCCTGGAGTTCACAGAACGAACAGGATAGCCGTTACATCGCCCTGCAGGGCTACATACCGATTCTTGAGCCATCCTCTGTCCAGGAAGCCAAAGATATGACGGCTGACGCCTTTAGACTGTCTGAAGAATTCGGGCAGCTTTTCATGCTCAGGTCAGTGACCAGGATCAGCCATGGGCGGGGCGATATCGTCCTGGGAGAGATTTCACGGGAAAGGAGAAAGGGGTTCTTCGCGAAAGATCCGGACCGCCTGGCCTATGTTCCCCGTGTAGCCAGAATAAACAAACCTCTGATGCTGGAGAGGTTTGAAAGAATAAAGAGGGCAGCAGATACACTAGCCTATAATCAACTGCACATGGCGCGCGGCGCCCAGCTAGGTATCATCGCCTGCGGATTATCCTACAGCTATACTCTGGAGGCGCTGAGGTGGCTGGGACTCGAGGACAAGGTCTCGGTACTGAAGATCGGAACTCCACACCCCCTCCCCGAGCAGCTGATAATGAGACTGCTGAAATCAGTGAAGGAGATACTGGTAGTAGAGGAACTGGACCCTTTTGTTGAGCTTCATGTAAAAGCCATCGTGGGAGGACACAATATATCGGTCAAAGTTCACGGGAAGGACCTGGTGTCTCGAACAGGAGAGCTATCGACGAGAAAGGTCACGGAGGCTATTGCCAGGTTGACCGAATGCAAGCTCCCGGTCGATTTCGCCGAGCTAGACAAGCTAGAGCAGGAGGTGGCTCCGCTTCTGCCCTTGAGACCGCCAGCCCTGTGTGCTGGTTGCTCTCACCGCGCCTCCTTCCGCGCCATTACTGCGGCAGCACAGAGAGTAGCCAGAGGGTACGGCGAAGATGTAGAGCCTATCTACCCCGGCGATATCGGCTGCTACACATTGGCCCTGAACCCGCCACAACACGCCGTGGATACCTGTATCTGTATGGGGGGAAGCTTTGGGCTTGCCAATGGTATGGCCCATGTAGTGGAAGCCCCGATAGTAGCTCACCTGGGCGACTCAACCTTCTTTCACTCCGGAATACCTCCTCTGATAAACGCCGTCTATAATAAGGCAAACATAACCATGGTTGTGCTTGATAACTCAGCCACGGCTATGACCGGCTTCCAACCTCACCCCGGCACCGGCCATACGGCTACCGGAGATGAAGCTGTTTCCCTAAAGGCAGAGGATGTAGCCAGGGCCTGTGGAGTGAAATTCGTCGAGGTCGTCGACCCCCTCGACCTGAAGGTAGCAACTGAGACCATAGAAAAAGCGATAAGGTTCCAGGGGCCGGCGGTCGTGGTCTCCCGGGGACCATGTGCCACGATTGAGCTGAGGGAAAAGAGACAGGCGGGAGAGGAGGTGGTTCCCTGCTACATCGATCAGGACAAATGCAACCCCGGGTGTGACGCCTGCATCCAACTGCTGGGTTGT
Organism: Dehalococcoidia bacterium; assembly: GCA_004376695.1. Classification (GTDB taxonomy): domain Bacteria; phylum Chloroflexota; class Dehalococcoidia; order GIF9; family AB-539-J10; genus RBG-13-51-36. Next base: position 2,786 of record SOJB01000133.1, read on the forward strand.
CCGGCGATAATAAAAGAGGGAGATAAAACGGTGATTGACGCCCTGCTATGCACCGGTTGCGGCCTCTGTGCCCAGGTCTGCCCTTACAAAGCTATAATACAGGAGTGAATGGAATGGTGAAGGAATTCAACATACTGCTCGCCGGTGTTGGTGGACAGGGGGTAATCCTGATGTCGGAGCTGCTGGGAAAGGCGGCCATTGCTGATGGATTGAAGGTTAGAGGCTCCGAGATACTGGGGATGGCGGTCAGGGGTGGCTCGGTAACCAGCATCATCAGAATGGGAGACGATGTCTATGGTCCTCTTATCCCTCAGGGGAAGTGTCATATTCTAATAGGGCTGGAGCCCTCGGAGGGACTGAGATATGTAAGCTATCTGTCAAAATCCGGCCTGGTCATACTTAACACAGCACCGATAGTGCCGTTCACCGTGTCCCTCGGTCAAAGCGCTTATCCCGATCTGGACAGGATACTGGAGAGGCTTAACACCATCGTCAGCGAAGTAGTCACGCTCGACGCTGCTCAGATCGCACAAGATGCCGGCAGCCTGCTGGCGGCCAACGTTGTGATGCTGGGAGCATTGTTCGGTATCGAGTTACTCCCGATAAAGACAGCGACGATAAAGGAGACTATCCGGGCGCGTTTCCCGGCTAAGGTAGCTCCGGTTAACATCAGAGCCTTTGACCTTGGCTACCAGGCATCGCGGCAAGCAGTAGAATAGGCCTTATGCCGCCAGTTGCGTAATATGCGCCGCTCTTGCCGACACCTTGCTCCGCACCATGCTGTCAATCAACTGAGTATCACACCCTGGGCAGCTCCTGACCATAACCTCAACCCGGGATGGCCCGGGACGTTGCTGCCGGCCTCCAGGCAGCCACGTTCCTAGACCGTCTCCGTCAGGGTTCACGGGCAGCGCTTTTGGCGCTCCGCGCAGCGGCATGATGTGGGCTGTAACTAATAGCAGTGACGTCAAACCTACCAGCCTGGTTGAACCGACGTATATCGGCTATAATCGGGCTATGCTCGGCAACCAGAGGAGGCCGTTATGACAAAAGTGGCGTTGGTAAGGACAAGGGACCGGGGTGCAGGTGTCAGGCAGGCAATCGACCTCCTCGAGTCCGATCCTGTTCATGACAAGAGCGTGGTTCTCAAACCCAATTTCAACTCCGCTGACCCGGCACCGGGTTCAACGCACAACGACACACTGCGGTCTCTGGTCCTGGCCCTTCAGCAGATGGGAGCAAAGCAGGTTACCCTGGCTGAGCGAAGCGGACCGGGAGACAGCACCCGGACGGTTATGGAGAAGAAGGGGATTTTCAACCTGGCTAAAGAGCTGGCTTTCAACGTCGTCAATCTGGAGGAGGTGGCCCCCGAGGGCTGGAGCAAGATTGAGCCTGGAGACAGTCATTGGAGCCAGGGTTTTCATTTTCCGCGGATCTACCTCGAAGCGGAATCAATCGTCCAGACCTGCTGTCTCAAGACACACGCTTACGGCGGTCATTTCACACTCTCTCTGAAGAACGCGGTAGGCCTTGTGCCCCTGGCAGGATATCCCTATATGAAAGAGCTTCACTCCTCACCGTACCAGCGGCAGATGATTGCCGAGATTAACACCGCTTATTCGCCCGACCTGGTGGTGATGGATGGCGTCGAGGCGTTCGTCGATGGCGGTCCTGCCCGCGGCACCAGGGTGGATGCCAGAGTGATGCTGGCCTCCGCCGACCGGGTGGCCATCGACGCTGTGGGGGTAGCTGTTCTCCGTCTGCTGGGGACGACACCGGAGGTCAGTCGCGGATCCATCTTTGAACAAGATCAGATTGCACGGGCTGCTGAGCTAGGTCTGGGCGTCACCTCGGCAAAACAGATTCAGCTTGTCACCGGAGACGCCGAGAGCCAGACCTTCGCCGGGGAGGTCAGAGATATCCTGGCTCGCAGCTAGTCCGTACGCGCATTACCGGATGTGATTAGCCTCTGCCACAATCTGCCCAATGCTGCACAGTCTCCAGTCAACGCCGCTTGCCTTTCCGAAGTCCTGCTTACAGGCCGTATGCCCCGAGAGGCAACGATGTGCTGCGGCTGTATGCTACAGCCATTGACAATCGCGCGCTGGATAGTTAGACTGCAGTTGGCGCACGCTTAGCAGTATTGTTCGAGACAACTGAAGGCAAGCTGCAGGCGAGAAGACAAAGGAGACGGCAATGACTAAGGGCATCGTAGGATTCAAGGTGAGAAACTATAAGGACATAGAGCCCACATTGCTGAAGCTCAGGTCGCATGCCATGCAATATCCAGGCTTCGTGAGCGCCGAGAATCTCGTCAGCGACGTGGATTCATCTGTTGTGGTAATGATAAGCACATGGGAGACGGTTGAAAACTGGAGGACGTGGCTGAAGTCAAGGATAACGAAAGACCTGCTCCGCCAAGACAAAGAACTCGCGATGGAAAAGCCCAGAGTAACCGCATACAGGATAATGCCAACAGCAGAATGGCGCTAGCAGGGCACCAGGCTCCGGCGGCAGCACCTCCTCCCGGTTCTTCCGTTACACCGACCGTTCAGCACTACTGCCCTCAAAGCCACCAAGAGCCTCTAAGTCTGCAGATGGATGATGCTCGGCGCCCATCAGTTACAGCCCGATATGATGGATGGTATTATGAGCGAGATCACGAGTCAGCTAGTCCGATGATCGAAACTGAGATAGTATAGGGACGGATCATGGGCAGCTACAACAGGTAGACCGCATTGCCACGGACTTTCCGGAAGATATCGATTAAACGAGAATGCCTCAATTGTTATCAAAGTCCAAATATCTGTCGGGCCTCCAGTGCCCCAAACTCCTCTGGACAATGATAAATCAGCCCGGCAGTATGCCGGCGGTGGATACGGTAACTCAGTTTGTCTTCGACCAGGGGCATCTGGTTGGTGAATATGCCAAGCAGCTATTCCCCGATGGTATCGATATCCCGCAGGATGATTTTATGGGGAACATCTTTGCAGCAAAGAAACTCCTCGCCGCAAGAAAGCCATTGTTCGAGGCGGGCATCCTCTCGGGGAAAACCTATTCCAGAGTAGATATATTGAACCCGGTCAGCGAGGATGAATGGGAGATAGTTGAGATGAAATCCAGCACATCCGTCAAGGATGTCCATATTGACGATGTAGCTTTTCAGAAGTACTGCTGTGAGAAAACGGGGTTGAAGATAAGAACCTGTAAGCTGGGCTTCATAAACAACCAGTACGTAAAGAATGGCGAAATAGACCCGGAGGAGTTGTTTCTTCTAGAGGACATCTCAACCCGGGTAGAAGAGGCCAGCGAAAGCATAGAGGAACGGGTGTATGACCTGCTCGAGGTTGTCTCTAGTAGAACATGCCCTGAAGCAATTATCGGCCAGCACTGCCTGGAACCATACGAGTGTGCGCTCCGCGCCGAATGCTGGGCATTCTTGCCCGAGAACAGCATCTTTGATTTGCGCGGTGGAAAGACAAGGCAGTTCTCTCTATATGAGCAGGGCATTATGTCAATTAAGGATATTCCGGATGACATTCCTCTTTCCAGGCAACAACAGATTCAGAGGGAATGCGTCATAACAGGCAAGACCCATGCTGAGAAGGAGGAAATCCGGCTATTTCTGGATACGCTGAAATACCCTCTCCATTATCTAGACTTCGAGACGATAGCGCCGGCCATACCGATATATGACGGCATGAGGCCTTACCAGGCAACACCGTTTCAGTTTTCCTTGCATATTGTGGAAAACGACAAATCGAAATCGGCACATCACTCATTCCTGGCTGAGCGGACAGAGGATCCCAGGCCTCGGATTCTTTGTCAGCTACAGAGTTTGCTCGGTTCTGAAGGGAGCATCATTGCCTATAATGCCGGCTTTGAGGAGGGCGTCTTAAGGGAGTTGGTCGAGGCCTTCCCGCAATATACTGATTGGCTGCGGGGCATCCTGGCAAGGACGGTTGATCTGCTCTCCCCCTTTGCCAACTTCCATTACTACCATGCTTCACAAAAGGATACAGCTTCACTGAAGAAAGTCCTTTCGGCAATGACCGGCAAGGGCTATGAAGAGATGAGCATCGGTGACGGGATGGACGCAAGTATCGCATATGCGAGAATAACGTATGGCAGCGCCACAGACGAAGAGATTGCCAGGGTACGGGCGGACCTGATCGAATACTGCAAGCTGGACACTGAAGGGATGATCTGGGTTGTGAACGAGTTGAAGAGGCTGTCGGACCGATTGTAGAATCAGCACCCTGTCCAGTGTGGGTCTCCGCCCAGTTTTGGACGGGGCAAACCGCTGCAATCGTTTGTCCTGAGTCTTAGTGCACATTGTGTCATCTCGCACAGTCTCAAGCGTTGGGCCAGCTGCGCCTGAAATCACAGGTTCTCGACCTGAGTCGATGCTACTTCA
>SOJB01000013.1 GCA_004376695.1 Dehalococcoidia bacterium
AACTGTGGCAGGCTCTAGCTGCGCAATGAGATCGCCACGCCCTGACAGGTCGGGGCCTGCAATGACGCGAAAGGTCATTGCAGGCCATACGTTGCTCAGGCAATGCTATTCACGTGTCAAGTCCATCTCTATATGGGCCAGTTCAGGTCAAGGCTTTGGCTGCTGTCTCAGCGATAGCCGTAGAAGGTGGACGGCTATCACTTCGACCCAGATTATCACGTTCGCCACTACGATTCGCTGATACAAACCAAACCAGCCCATCCGCTCCGGCAGCCACAACAATCCCATCGTGAGAGCCAGGGCCAGCACACCGGCGACAAGCGTATAGACAAAGGTGCCTTTCCAATTGGGGTCGCTCTTGAGGCTTGGTGCCAGCAACAGAATAGCGATAGGGAATAACAGGGAAAGGGCATAAGCTGTTGCGGAGTGGATTGTCCCTTCAATAGTACTCGGCCACCCAGCGGGATCCATTCGAAAAGCACCGATCAGCAACAGCCCGAAGCCGAGGCAAACCAGAAGTCCGATGCCGAGATGGAAGCCCCGCGCTCTGCGAATATTGAAGAAGAGCCCGGCAACAAAGACCTCCACCAGTAAGCCCATCACCAGGAAACCGACCGTTTGTAGCCAGCCCAGCGGAGTCAAGGCCAGGCTGCTGATTGAATTACTGATCATGCTGTAGTTCGGAGTAGATAAAGACGCCGCAAGGTCGCCGACGACCAGTATCAGGGGCCCGGCGATGCCGGCCAGGGCCGGGGCACTGTTGATGTTCAGACGTTTGAAGCTAGACATCAGCCTTGATCATAGCGAGCCGCACCACTATTGGACATCTATCATTCGTGGCGGGCGGTTCATCCAAGGAACTACTGAATAGTATGTCTTCTCAGTATTGTAGTCAAGCATATCCGTGCCAGGCACGCACTCAGCCAGGAGGAGTGAAGAAGGGACAAGGAATGCCCACCTGGTCTGCGGCTCTTCACAGTGCAGCAAAGCCCGCCATCCAGTGCGTTGAAAACAAGCTGCCAAAGACCTATAATGAAGATGGAAGGAAGTGTGAAGATGATAGTCGTCACCGGGGCTACGGGCCACATCGGTAATGTTCTCGTCCGCGAACTGCTCGCACAAGGACAGGTTGTGCGGGCTCTGGTTATGCCTGCCGACGACCTCCGCCCGCTGGAAGGTCTTGAAGTAGAGATCGTCTATGGCGACGTTACCCATCTACCGAGCCTCAAGGCTGCGTTTACCGCGGCTGACGTTGTTTTTCATCTTGCCGGTATCGTCAGCATCATGCCCAGTATGAGGCCGCTGCTTGAGGACGTAAATGTGAGAGGCACACGTAACGTCATCGACGCTTGCCGGGCCACAAGTGTCCGCCGCCTCATTTATACGAGCTCCGTCCATGCTATTGCCGAGCCACCACCTGGCACGGTTATCGATGAGTCACAACCCTTCGCCCCTGACCGGGTTCTTGGCGACTACGCCCGCAGCAAAGCTCGCGCCACGTTACTTCTTCTTGATGAGGTGAGAAAAGGAGGCCTTGACGCTGTGGTCTGCTGTCCCACGGGCATCATTGGCCCCCGGGATTATAAGGTCTCCAATGTCGGCCAGCTCATACTTGACTTCGCCAGTGGTCGTCTGAAGTCATACGTGAGGGGAGCTTATGATTTCGTTGATGTGCGCGATGTTGCCCGAGGCCTCATCCTGGTTGCAGAGAGAGGGGAATCGGGGAGTCATTATATTCTCTCGGGTGCACAGGTACAGGTTCCGGAACTTATGAAGGAACTGGAACGGGATGTCGGCCATCGGGCTCCCGCCTTTGAGATACCGGCCAGGATAGCTCGAGCAGCCGGGGTGCTTGCCAGCCTGTATTACCGCTTACTACGGAGACGGCCTGTTTTCACCGCCTACTCCATTGATGTTCTGAAAAGTAACTCTCAGATAAGCTCGGCCCGGGCGCGGGAAGAACTCGGCTTCACAAGCAGACCGTGGCAGAACTCGATACGCGATCACGTCGAATGGTTCCGTTCCGAGGGAATGCTTCCCGCCCGCCGCTAGAGTGTGATTCCGGTCTTCTCATCGGTGGACAACTTGCACTCCTCTCACAGGCAGGAGTAAAATAGCGCGGAAACAGCAGGGCGCTGGAGAGTACCCATACCCTCGCATGGTTTCCGATCGTATCAGTTCATTGTGCCGAACAGTCACGGCCTGCGTGACGATGGTTGGCTTCAGGGAGAAT
>SOJB01000130.1 GCA_004376695.1 Dehalococcoidia bacterium
TCACCCTGGAGGGCAACCGCATAGCTGAGTTCCAGGAGAAGCCGGCAGAGCCACGCTCCAGCTTTGTCTCCACGGGTATCTACATCTTTCCGCCGCGAGTTTTTCCACTGCTGTCACGCTACTGCGCTGAAGGCAAGAGAGATAATCTGGGCGGCTTCATCGCGCATCTCATAGACGGAGACGAGGTTCACGGCCGCACCTTCACCGAGACCTGGCGTGACATAGGAAGCCGGGAGGACCTGGCACAATGAAACGATATCGAAGCCATCGAACCTCACGTTCCTCAAGGTAATCAATGAAGCCATAGGCATCATTGCCTCCAGATAGAAAGTGAAGCGTTTCCTGACCACCCCCCTTGTACGCCAATGCCATTTGCCTCATGCTCAGCACCGCCGTCACGTCCCTCTGCGGCTTCTTCCTCTGGTTCATCGGTATGCTGACCGTCATGCTTGCAGCGGCCACGCGTCTTCCCCTTCCAGCACGGCCCGGACCATCCTGGGGCTCCCGTTCTTGCTTTTGTTCCCCGGGTATGCTCTGCAGGCAGCGCTATTTCCTAAGAAGGGTAGCCTAGGCGGGTGGAACGAGTGGCTTTGAGCTTCGGTCCTTCCATCGGCGTGGTGTCGCCGATAGGACTTGGCTTGAATATCACCCCCCGGGGGGTAAGGCTTGATCCCATTCTGATTTCACTCGCGGTGTTTGTCATAGCTGCATCGGGTGTTGCCGCATACCGCAGGGAAAAGCTTGCCCCGGAGGAAAGATTCAGGGTGCTGTTCAATGTCAGGCTGCCTTCATGGCTGGGGCAGAGCACGCCGGGCAAGGTGCTGTCAGTGGTGCTGGCGGTGGCAATGGGGGGGGGCGATAGGGACTCTGGGATGTGTGCTTGCTCCCCGGGGAGTCGGGGAGCAATTCATCGAGTTCCATGTTTTAGGCCCCGACGGTAAGGCTGAGGACTATCCGACGGAATTGAAGGTGGGTTAGGAAGGGACGGTGATAGTGGGGATAGTGAATCATGAGCACGAGCCGGCGAGCTACCAGGTAGAGATATGGATGGGCGGGGAGAAGGCAAAGCTGAGGATTCCAGGGGAGGACTGGGACGAAGTAAAGATGGAATTGGAGCATGAAAGGAAATGGGAACAGGCAGTCGGCTTTGTGCCTCAAAGGGCGGGCCGAGAAGGTGGAGTTTGTATCATACACAGACTGGGAGCCCTATTTCGAAGAGCCTCTCCATCTCTGAGTAGATGTTGAAGAGGCTTGATTGCGACAACAGGAGCATTTGAGGCATCGTCTGCAGACCCCCTGCTCATTCTGCAGGAGTTCCTGGCAATGACAAAGAAGAACGAATCCGTCGGTCTATTGTCGTGGGTCTCGACGCCGGAGCTAACAGCTTCTCGAGTGGTGTTATCGCTCCCCTGCGGACTGATTCGCACTCCCGCTACTTCCGTCTGCCGAGGGCATTCAGGATTATGCCGGTGAAGATAGCCAGTATGCCGGTCACAGTGAAGAGAACAGTCAGTATCGCGCTGCCCGCAGCAAGCTCACCGGTCGTCATAGCTACGCTGAGCACCCTGACACCGATGATGAGACCCACTGCCAGCAGAGTGCTGCCCAGCAGTCCGAAGAAGAACAGCGGTCTCCTCTGCGTGATCATGATGATTATCCGGTTAAGAACACCGATGCCATGCCTCACCGGGTTGAGGGTTGAGCCGTTGGCGGTATATATGTTGGATATCGGCACCTCGGTTATCCTGAGATTCTTGCCGGCCGCTTGAGCGAGCATCTCTGATTCTACAGCGAACCCCTTCTCCCGTAGCTCAAGTTCATCCATTGCCCTTCGCGAAAGCGCCCTGAAGCCTGATTGGGAATCGGAGACACTATGCTTTGAGATGAGCCGCGTTGAGCGCAAGAGGACTTTCTGCCCGATGCGGCGGTAGGTGGGTGTCCTGTCCTTCTGCGCCTCTCTGGAGCCGATGACAAGGTCAAAACCTTCCGACATAGGTTTGATGAGAGCAGGAATCTCGTCAGGGTTGTGCTGGGAGTCGGCATCCAGGAGAACGAGGATGTCCGGGAGTCTCTTCCTTGCCTCGGCCACTATGCTCTGTATGGCTGCGCCTTTGCCCCTGTTTTCGTCGTGGCGGATTACGGTGGCGCCGGCGAGCTCGGCAACTCTGGCCGTGTTATCCGTGCTTCCATCATCAACGACGATGACCTCGTCGGCATATTGCTTTGCCTGGAGAACCACGCTGCCGACACATCTCGCTTCGTTATAGGCAGGTATGCCGGCCAGAACCCTTCGCTTGCGTCCTGTGCTGGGAGTCTGAAGCCCGGAGTCGTTCACTCTGCCTCTACTTCACAGTTACCGATTTCGCCAGATTGCGTGGTCTATCAGGGTCGCATCCCCGGTTGATAGCGAGATAATAAGCGAGGAGATGAAGAGGAACCACGGCCACCATGGGATACAGCAACTCATCAACCTGGGGAATCTTGATCCAGGAGTCATAGACGTCGCTTTCCCGGTCAGAGACACCGATAATATAGGCGCCGCGCGTTTTTGCCTCTATGGCGTTGCTCAAGGTTTCAGAGAAGGTATAATCGGCCGGGCAAACCACCACCACCGGTGTGCCTGGCCCAATGAGAGCTAAGGTGCCATGCTTGAGTTCCCCGGCGGGCATTCCCTCGGCATGGATATAGGAGATCTCTTTCAGCTTCAGGGCCCCTTCGGAGGCGATGGCGAAGTTGATTCCTCTGGCTATGTAGTAGAAATCGCTCTTATCTTTCAGCGTCCGGCTGAGCCTGATAAGCTCGCTTTTGTTCCAATCCAGCACCCTGGTTAACTCACTGCTCAGGTCGGTCAACTTAGCTGCCGCTTCCTCGAAAGCGTTAACCATGGCGAAGGACAACAGATAGAATATGGCGAGCTGGGACAGGAAGGACTTGGTGGCGGCTACCGCCATCTCGGGGCCGCAGTTGAGGTGGATGACCTGGTGGCTCAGGTCAGCCAGTATCGAGTTAGGCCGGTTGATGATGGAGATGACCTGGGCTTCAGCAGCCCGGGCGGCCTTTACTCCATCAACTACATCAGCGGTCTCGCCGCTCTGGGAAACGGCAATAACAACCGTATTCTTGTCCACGGAGTCGGCAAAATAACCGAACTCAGAGGCCATGACTACGTCACAGAACCTCTTACCCACCCTGGAAAAGAGGTAACGACCGACGAGAGCTGCGTAGCGGGAGCTGCCACAGGCAGTTATGATGACCTGCCTTGCCCTCAGAATGTCAAGGGCAATCGTGTTGAACGTCTTCTCATCCTGATGGATCGTCTGATCAAGCACCTGAGCTTGCTCCATTATCTCCTTGAGCATGAAATGCTGGTAGCTTCCTTTGTGGTTCTCAGTCCAGGTATGGTCGAGTTGCCTGGCCTGCTTCACCAGCTTGTTTCCCCGGGCGTCGAAGAATTCAACCTTTCCCGCTGCCAACACCACGACCTCATTATCCTCCAAACTCATCACCTGATTGGTATATGGGGAGAAGGCCAGAGCATCACTACTGACGTAGTAGTCAGGAGCGTCAATGCCGACAACAAGAGGATTGTTCCTCCTTGTGCCTATGATTTTGCCGGGGTCGTTAAGAGATGCGACCAGAAAAGCGTAGGACCCCTCGAGTTTCGGAGCGATATTCAACACAGCTTGTTCCAGGGAAAGTCCATTCTTGATCTCATCCTCCAGCAGGTGAGGGATGACCTCGGTATCCGTCTCTGAAGTAAACCTGTGCCCCATTCTGGTGAGTTCCTGGCGGAGCTGCTCACTGTTCTCGATAATCCCGTTGTGAACTACGGCTGCACTGCCGCTGCAATCGGAATGGGGGTGGGCGTTAACCTGGGTGACGGCACCGTGGGTTGCCCAGCGGGTATGCCCGATGGCGACATTGCCGGGAACGTCTGCCAGACTGCGTTTACGGATGATTTCGTCAACCTTGCCGGCGTCCTTCTCTATCAGTAGTTTCCCATCGCACAGGCAAGCTATGCCCGCCGAGTCATAGCCGCGATACTCCAGGCGTTTCAGGGCCTCGAGGATAATCGGGACAGCCGGCTTTTGGCCACAATACCCGATGATGCCGCACATCTTAACTCTCCTTCATGATAGCAAAGCCCATTGTTTGCGGTGGCTTGAGCATGCTGCTACTCAACGCGCTATTCATTATAGCATGTCTTAGGTGATATTCGACTGTCATCACTTCAACCTGTCGAGCAGTCCTCTTCTCCTGTCTTCGTCGAGCCTTACTTCGTTGTTTCGCACCCGGTATCGGGAGTTCAGTAACGCTCTCTCGTGCGCCCCCAGATCCCGGTGCAAGCATACCTGGGGTCCCACGAAAGAACCAGGGCCCAGCCGAACCCCCGGCATGAGACTGGCATTTACTCCGATGCGACAACCCCGCCCCACGATTGCGCCCAGTTTGTCAAAGCCGGTATCCACCAGGCTGCCGGCGACCTTTATCTTGATATTCGCTTCGTCGAGGCGCACGTTAGCCAATACGGTGCCGGCACCAAAAGAACAATCGTCGTCTATGACAGAATCGCCGACATAGTTGGAATGGAACCAGCAATTATCGCCGATGTAGGAGTGCTTCACCTCAGTTGAATAGCCTACAACCGAGTTAGAACCGATGTGGCTGTAGTCCCGCACCAGGGCGTTGTTGCCGATCACGGAGTTTGCCCCGATATACACAGGACCTCGAATGACAGCGTTTTCCAACACCCTGACGTTATCGCTTAAGATGACGTTTCCCTCAATGCTCCCTTTCCCGGAGATGTGGGCTGAAGGGGCTACATAAGGTTGAGCATTGTCCAGGAAATACTCCATTGCTTTGAGGATATGCCAGGGGTATTTTATCGGTGCCCAGAAGTCGTCGTAGGGAATCACCTGGATGTTGTGTCCTGCCTGTACCATGTTATCCAGGGCGCATTCATAGACATCGTCCCTGGTAGTCTCTGCGGTTTCGATACGGCGTAGAAGCTCTTCAGCGTCATTATGGTAGTGAATCAGGATGTTGATCAGGTTGCTGGGTTCCTCACCGGGAGCGGGCTTTTCCACTATGCGTAGTAACTCGTTTTGCGAGTTAACCTCAAGATAGCCTCCGGGGAAGTACTTCTCGACCTGATAACCCAGGATATAGGAGGAGGCAGTGGCCTTCTTGGCTTCGGCCATGATCTTGAAGCAGGCCGAGCTTGAGAAGACATCGTTGGGATTTATTACCAGAAGCTCCCCGTGCAGAAATGGTCGAGCCCTTTTCAGGGCATCGGCGATACCCAGTGGCTCCTCTTGCAGGGCAAGGTCGAATACGGCCCCCGGGATTCTCTTCGTTATCTGCGCTATCTTCGATACGTTTCCCGGATTCCCGATGATCACAAAGTGATTGAGACCTGCCTTGCGCGCCGTTTCTATTTGATGTTCGAGCAATGGCTTGCCGAGAAAATCCAGGAGGAACTTGTCTTCAGTTATGGGAAACATCCGCTTGCCGCTGCCGCCGCAGAGAAATACCGCTTTCACCAGTCGGCCTCCACCAGACTTCGAACGAGTTCTGTGCCTTTGCTTATGAGTTCGTCGCTTATTCGGGTGTCGGTGGTGACACAGACTGTGGATGATTGAGACGGCGTAGCGCCTATGGCTATTGTGACCTGGCAGCAGGAATCAGGCGATAAATCTCGGGGAACTACGTCGCGGATACTGGTGCCGAATAGCTTCCTTGTGTTCATCTTCTGCCTGCCCGTGTCATCATGAGGCCGATCTCATCCTCGACCCGATGTCATCCTCCGCCCCCGACATCATCCTTCGCCATATGTCATCCTGAGCGAAGCGAAGGATCTCTGAGATTACCTCCGACAGGCGCACGGAATGCCTGGGTTGCATCACTCCCTGACAATCACATGAGAGGCGAATGATTACCTTAAATACAAGATAGCACGGAATCAGGTGCTTGGCAATAAGCACGGGGTGCAATAATACGTGTTAAACTGGGTTACCCGATCATTAGCGGCGCTGTTATCGGAAGTATATGATGACACAGGAAATAGCTCTAACTCTGCTGTTAACCGTCTTGCCCATCAGTGAGTTGAGGGGTGGCATACCGCTAGGCATATCTCTCGGGCTGGATCCCTTGTTTACCTTCTTCATAGCAGTCATCGCCAATGCCCTGATGTTCTTCCCCATCTTTTTTGGCTTGCGCCTCTTCTACGACAAACTTCTGTCCCGAATCCCGTTGTTCAACAAGTACCTGGATAGCGTAAGGAAAAGAGGCAAGCCCAAAGTGGACAAATATGGTTTCTGGGGACTGACCTTCTTTGTGGCTTTACCTTTGCCTATTACGGGCGTCTATACGGGGACAGCTCTGGCATGGCTGCTGGGAATGGATTGGAGGAAGGCCTTTCCTCCAATAGGGATTGGTGTGATCATAGCCGGCGTTATCGTGCTCCTGGGCGCTCTGGGCGTGGTGGAGGTGTTCGACATATTCGTGAAAAGCTAGGAGCAGTGGGGCCAGGTGCCTTAGTGCTGCTAATAGCTTTGTCAGCGCCCGGCACACTGTGATGATTCGTCCTCCGCCCCAATCCGCCGACCACTATGGAGGATTTCGGTGGAGAGCCGCGTTCGTGAGAATGTCGGTGGACAAATCTGCCCTCGCGAAACACCCATTCTTCGCGGCTAACCGGGTCAAATTCCGATGAGCAAACCAGCGGCTATTCTTGCTGCCGGCGAGAGTAATCCGCACAATCGATACAGTCGGTAATGGAAAGGCTGGGTATCCCTGTGTTCGGATACCCAGCCTTTCCGTTGGTTCTGCCACCTGCAATGTTGGCTTTAGCCTTTCCCTATTCTGAACATCTTGGTCCCGCATATGGGACACACACCTTGAGTGGCCGGCCTGCGGTTCTTCATGATTATGCTCCTGGTATTCTTCATCTCCCTCTTGGCGCGGCACTTCATACAGTATGCTTGCATGTGTTCACCTCCCTTTTCCTACTAGGATAAGCTATCCATTGCTCGAATGTCAATAGTCTTCATTGAATATGTTGAGACCCCTTGATAATGTCCTCTAGAGAACTCGGTAGAAGAGTCCTCTTTC
>SOJB01000067.1 GCA_004376695.1 Dehalococcoidia bacterium
GATTGCATTTGCCTGCCTGATGAGGTATGGTAGATTGTATCCAGGTCCTGGAGATAGCAAGCCCTTACCGTGTCATAATCGTTTTGGTTCCTGCGGATGACCTGACAGCGAGCAAAGATGGTGCCGATAACAGCAGGATTGCCACGAATCATCCTGGGGCATTGGCCGACCCCCCTGCATGAGTTGCCGCGTCTCTCCGCCGCCCTGGGCGGTCCCCGCCTGTTTATAAAGCGTGATGACCTGACAGGGCTGGCACTGGGTGGTAACAAGTGCCGCAAACTGGAGTATGTGCTCGCCGACGCTCAGCACAAGGGAATCGATACCCTGATAACCAGCGGAAGTTCGCAGTCCAATCACGCGCTACAGACCGCCGCTGCTGCCCGCAGGTTGGGGATGGAAGCCTATCTGGTGCTGGTCAAGGGCGTCCACGTGGAGACACAGGGCAATCTTCTGCTACAGAACATCCTCAGTTCAACAGTCAGTATCGTGGAGGTTGCCGATCCCGGTGAAGTGTTTTCCGCCGTGCCCGAGAAGATGACTGAACTGGCCGATCAGCTACGCAGCAAGGGGCGCAATCCCTTGGTCATTCCGGCCGGAGCCGAGATGCCCCTGGGGACTGTCGGCTGGGTCAACGCTGCCGAAGAGATCGCCCGCCAGTTACAGGAGCAGAAGATAGACGCTCAATATGTGGTTCTAGCCCACAGCGGAGGAGGCACCCAGGCGGGACTGGTGCTGGGATTCAAACAAGTCAACCTGCCCCTTGCCGTAATCGGCATCAGCGTCACGCATAGGAAAGACCAGGCCGTAAATGAGGTTATCACCCTGGTCAATGACACTGCCAAGCTGCTGGCCCTGGAGGCAGGCGTTACTCAAGACGAGGTAGTGGTCTTTGACGACTACATAGGGCCGGGCTATGGTATACCAACCAGGGAGTGCGTTGATGCCATCAGGCTGGTGGCGCAAACTGAAGGAATCTTCCTGGACCCTGTCTACAGCGGAAAAGGCATGGCCGGCCTCATAGACCTCATTGGCAAAGGGCGATTCACGTCACAGGACTCAATACTCTTTATTCATACCGGGGGCGTGCCCGCCCTGTTTGCCTACCACCAGGAGCTTGCCGGTCAACTCCGTGGTGATGCCGGTCCTGCCGATACGGCCTTATAGCCAACGGTACGGCCTTTCCGCTTGCGCCTCTCGCCCTTCAAAAGCCGGCTTCTGCGACTTCGACAGTCCTCCCTCGATTTTTCCAGGGACCTCACAGAAGACCCGGGCCGATGAAGGCGACTGACACAGGATGGCTGGAACTATGGCAAAACGGGACCGTTGCTAGTAC
This sequence comes from Dehalococcoidia bacterium, assembly GCA_004376695.1. Taxonomy (GTDB): domain Bacteria; phylum Chloroflexota; class Dehalococcoidia; order GIF9; family AB-539-J10; genus RBG-13-51-36. The sequence goes on from SOJB01000067.1 coordinate 1,334, forward strand.
ACTTAACTACTGTGGCGCGCTCGGTTCTTTGCGATGGCTGACATGGATCTAGACGCAGAAAAGGACTTAATCAGGCAAGCACAAAAGGACCCCGGTGCTTTTGCCGGACTCTACGACCACTACTATCCCAAAATCTTTGGCTATGTTCTGAGACGAACCGTCCATCTTGAAGCTGCCCAGGATATCACTGCAGAGACATTTTTCAAGGCGTTGAGGAAGCTCTGGCAATTTCGCTGGCGAAACGTCTCTTTTTCCTCCTGGCTATATAGAATCGCCAGCAACGAGATCAACCAGTACTACAGAAGAGCCGAATACAAAAAATCAGCATCGCTGGAGGAATTACAGGAGCAGGGTCTTGAACTCATATCACCCCATGACCCCGAAAGCGAACTAGCCGAAGCGCAGGAAAAGCTAAGACGACACCACGATTTCCTGGAAGTTCAGGAAAAAATCGTCAGGCTCCCTGCTAAATACCAGGAGGTCATTGCTTTGAGATTCTTCGAGCAGAAACAGATCAAGGACATCGCCGAAATCCTGGGGAAAAGAGAGGGAACGATAAAATCGTTGCTCCACCGCGCAGTAGAGAAACTACGAGCAGCCGACTAAACTAGGCCACAAGAATCTTGCGACTTTCTAAGGTTGCCATCAGGTCGAAGTCAAATTCAGTCAGGGGCCCCAGAAGTCTCAACACCTTTGGGGTCAAATAGTGCAACCTTTTCTGGCCTTCCGCATTACACTAATAGACGGAGATAAGGTTTATGAAACATGAGGACTTAGTCCAGAAACTGGAAACCCTGGAAACTCCGGATATTGAACTTCCGGGCCACAGACAAACATTAAGAATGGCT
>SOJB01000059.1 GCA_004376695.1 Dehalococcoidia bacterium
GGAGATAGTGGCCCGGCAAATCGGGCTGGTCTGAAATCCCGACTCACAACAAGCAGCCTATTAGCCCCTCAGAGATGAGCGGCTAAGCCTGTGCCCGTCCGCGTCTGATATGGTAGGAGGGTGTCCCCGCGCTCTCGGTCTATCACTATGATAGACGGGCCTTGCGAATATCGGAGCCGGTAGTAACATTTACAGCTTACGCGCTCTTTGCTATACTTCCACCAGAGGCAGCCTTGTATTCTTGCTCACGCAGCATCGGACATCATGGCAATCTCAAGGAATGCGACATCAGGAGTTATCGGCCACACGCTGCCGTAAGCGTGCGGCTTCTTTACCGTGATGTCGTCCCATCATTCGCTTCTGACAGACCATTGCCGGGCGAAGAGCGTGAAGAATACGCATCAACATAGTCTGGAGTTTCTTTTTCACCCTAGTTCAGTCGCCCTCGTAGGCATCACAACTACCAACCCCTGGCATTGGACACGAACCTTCCTGGATGCCCTTATCGAATCCGAATTCGACCGCCCCCTCTACCTCGTCAATCCGAAGGGAGGAGAGATCAAGGGTCATAAGGTGCATACCAGCCTCAAAGACGTCCCGGGCAACATCGACCATGTGATCGGCCTGGTCAATGCCCATACTGCTGCCAGGCTTGTGGAAGAATGCGCCGAAAAAGGAGTACGGGCAGTTCACTTCTGTACGGCGGGTTTCAGTGAGACCGGCGAGGATGAGAGAATAAGGCTGGAATCTCAACTGGTGGAGGTCGCCCGCAGGACGGGAATCAGGATTATCGGCCCTAACTGCATGGGCATTTACTGTCCTCAATCACGCCTATCCTTCACTCCCTCTTTCCCCAAAGAGCGCGGCCCGGTGGGGTTCATCAGTCAAAGCGGCGGCAATTCCATCTATCTGGTGAGGCAGGCAGCGTTGCGAGGCGTTCGCTTCAGCAAGGTCATAAGCTACGGCAATGCATGTGACATCGATGAGACCGATCTACTCGAATACCTTACTAACGACGCAGATACCAGAGTAATATGCCTTTATATCGAGGGAGTTAAGGATGGGAGACGATTCCGCAGAGCGCTGGAGGAAGCAACGAAGGAAAAGACAGTGATCTTGCTCAAAGGAGGAACCACCGAGGGGGGAGCTCGAGCAGTTGCCGGTCATACGGCAGCACTCGCTGGAAGCCGGTCCACCTGGGACGCCCTCTGTAAGCAATTGGGAATCATCAGTGTCTGTAACCTCGACGAGATGGTAGATGTGCTGGTCACCCTTCTGTTCTTACCGCTTCCCAGGGGCAGGAATGCGGTGTTGTTCGGTGCCGGAGGCGGAGCCAGCGTCCTAATCGCTGACGAATTCGAAAACAGAGGGCTAAGAGTCCCGGCACTCCCTAAGGAGATAATCGCCCAGATACAGGAGTTTACTCCCGCCGCGGGCAACATCCTGCGAAACCCCGTGGACTATTCACAGAACATGATGGATGCTGAGAGCACTAGCAAAACCTTCGATATATTGGCAAGGTGGGAAGGAACTGACTTCGTGGTCACGTTTATCAGGACGGGTCAATTCGTACTGCCCTGGCTTTCGGAATCACGGATGAACATGTTAGTCGGTAGATTTGGGGTAAAGCAGGGTCACTTCCCCAAGCCGGTGGCAATGGTGCTTGAACCCAGTATTCTGCCACAAGAGGCGGAGGCCATTCTCGCCGCGATTCGAGAATGTATTTCGTCCGGTTTGCCTGTCTACTACTCTTTTGCTGCCGCCGCCAACGCTATCAATCTGGTGTTGAGCCACGCCAAGAAGCGCTCTGAAACAGCTTGAGGCCTCAGAAACGAGGCCTTTGAACTCCAATGTCACGTGCAAGGGTTTATTCAGGATTCAGCGTTTAGAGTTTGTGATACAAGGTGGGTACACCCCGGAGCTATCAAACACAAGGTATCGTCCTAAGACAAAGCAAGCTGGGCGAATTCGACAGAATTGTCACCATCTATACTCCCGAATTCGGCAAGCTGAGGGCAGTGGCTAAGGGAGCGTGTCGTCCCAAGAGCAAACTGGGTGGCAATGTAGAACCATTGACGCATAGCTTGATGTTTCTGGCTAAAGGGCGCAACCTCGATATTGTTACTCAAAGTCAAACGATAAATGGTTTCCCTGCTCTGAAGAGCGACTTGCGGCGTCTTGCCTGTGCCCTTTACATCTTAGAGCTGGTTGATTCCTTTACTGCGGAGGGCAGTGAGAATCGTTCTTCATTCAACTTGCTGGTCGAGACCCTTGATCGATTGAGCCAGCCTGAGAGCAATGATGTTGTTCTGCGCTATTTCGAACTGCATCTTCTTCACCATCTCGGTTACCGTCCCCAGTTACATCGATGTGTTAGCTGTGATTCTCCTCTCGGACCCGAGGTCAACTTCTTCTGCTCCGGCAAGGGCGGAATTCTCTGTCCTCGTTGCAGCTCAGATGAGCACATGCAATACGAGCGAACAGAGGTGATCTCACTGAGATCATCTTCTCCCCTGTCGGTCGAGGCTCTGAAGGTTCTTCGTTTGTGGCAAAGCTGTGACTATGCTACGGCAAAGCGGGTCAGGGTAAGACCGGATTTGTCCCGGGAGCTAGAGCGGGTATTGCACGAGTACATAAGACATATCTTGCAGCGGGAGCTTAAATCGCTGACCTGGCTAAAGCGGGTGGATAAGGAAAGCGCCCCCACGTGATATTCGTAACTTGACAAGCATTTCATGGGGGGTTAGAATCGCTCGATTGTCAAAGGCGCTGCAATACCACAATAATGGAAATGGAGAGTGCTTGGTATTCTAAGTAAACCTTCGAGTTCTTCTGCTCATCCGAGCTGCAACTCACGTTTTCCGCACCAGTTCATCAGTTCATTGAAAGGATGGCAAAGTAACTCGCTATCGGAGAGAAGCAATGTATGTCGTAATAGCAGGCTTGAGTGATATAGGGAAGAATCTGGCGGAGTTCCTTGTCAAGGAAGGGAATGAAGTAGTGATCATAGACCGGGATTTACCGAAATGCACTGAAATGGCGGAGGAGTCCGACGTGATGGTGATCACAGGAGATGCCAGCCAGAAAGCTGTCCTCGAAGAGGCCAGAGTCAGGAATGCCTATGCCTTTGTGGCTGCAGCCGGCGATGACTCGGAGAACTTGATGCTCTGTATGATAGCCAAGGAAGTGGGGGCAAAAATGGTGATTTCCCTGGTAGATGCGACAGAGCACGAGGAAGCATTCAAGCAGGCAGGGGTCAGTTTCCAGGTTAACCCTCACATGGTAGCAGCCAGGCATATTTCCCGCATGATTGCACAGCCTTATGTGAAGGACTTCATCTCTTGCGCAAGAGCAGAGATATTCGAAATAGAGGTTGAGCAGGGCATGAAGTGCGCCGGGCGGAAGATTTCCGATATAGCAGCTCCGAACGGCGTGAAGGTCCTCGTAGTGCAAAGAGGAGGAAAATACGTGAGTTCTGACAGTGAGATACGGCCTCAAGACTGGCTGACTCTCATCGTGAATCAGGAATCTGCCAAGAAAGGCGCCGAGTTCATGGACAAATGGTTCGCCAAAGGGTAAAACTAGCCCTCCATATCATCGGATCATTCCTGAAGTTCTTCGCCTTAGCCTACATCGTTCCGCTGGTAGCCGCTGTTTACTATGGCGAGGACTGGCGGATCTTCTTATACTCGCTATTACTCACGTTAGCTATCGGGCTGATTCTTGAATTCGGTTTTAGAACCACCAGGGAAATAGAGCGTGCCGATGGTTTCATCATAGTGGCCTTCACCTGGCTTCTCATCCCTCTCTTCGGCATACTCCCTTACATATTCCCTCCTGTGGGGTTGGGTTTTCTCGATGCCTTCTTCGAGGCCATGTCGGGCTTCACTACCACCGGGGCGACCATACTGGAGGTGGTAGAAGAATTACCCAGAAGTGCTCTCTTGTGGCGTAGCCTTACGCAATGGTTGGGCGGCATGGGAGTGATTGCTCTCTTCGTTGCCATACTACCCAGACTGGGGGTAGGAGGCTCTCAGCTTTTTGATCGGGAATTTCCCGGCCCCTTGCCTGAAAAGCTGCGTCCCAGATTCAGAACCACGGCGAGGCTTCTGTGGACTATATACGCCGGTTTCACCGCTGCTGAGATGGCATTGCTCTATTTCCTGGCCAGACTCCCTCTCTTCGACTCAATCTGCATCTCCCTCTCCACCATACCTACTGGCGGATTCACGCCTCACACACAGAGTATTGGCTTCTACGGTAATCCCCTGGCCGAGTACATAATAATGATCTTTATGTTCCTGGCGGGCACAAGGTTCATAATTCACTACCGGGTTCTACAGAGAAGCTTGAAGGCACTTAAAGGCGAGGAGTTCAAGCTTTACTTGATTATTCTGGCAGTGGCTATCTCTCTATTAATGCTTGCGCAGGGGCTCAGCTCCTATAGAGAGGGAATCTTCCAGGCAATCTCAATCATGACCACTACGGGCTTTGCTACCAGCGATTTCGACGGGTGGAGCTCCGGAGCCAGAATGGTGCTTGTAGCTTTGATGTTCATCGGAGCCTGTGGTGGCTCTACTGGCGGGGGGACAAAAGTGATGCGGGCCTTAACCCTGATAAGACATACGGGGGGAATGATGAGGAAGGCCATTTCTCCCAAAGCCGTGGTTCCGCTGAAACTCGACCACAAGCCTCTCTCAGAAGGAATCGTCCGGGATATAATTTCCTTCCTGTTTCTCTATATTCTTGTTGCTGTTCTAGCCTCAATAGCGCTTGCTTTCCTAGGGCTTGATCTGGAGACAGCAATTTCAGCAGTAGCTGCCAGTTTAGGGAATGTGGGGCCTGGTTTGGGTGGGGTGGGTCCCACTCTGAACTATGCCTGGCTCCCCGGCCCAGCCAAGGTCATCTTGATCATGTGTATGTGGTTGGGGAGATTGGAATTGTTTGCAGTTTTCATGATATTCTCCCCCCGCGTTTGGAAAGGCTAGTCAGGCCCCAGGGGAAGTTCAGAGCAGGTCCGGGTTGCACCTCAGGAGGCTCATCCCTGGGTTGCTTGCCGGGGAGAATTCATCCTCAGAACGAGTGGCCGGCTGCCGGTCCTTGCACTGGGAGTTGCCGCATAACCCCCATGAACCTGGCACAACGGCAAATGTGCTATAGCTTCGCTCGCAACTTCCGGTATGTGGCAGTCAAGGCTTCCGGCATGACTTTGGTATCGGATAACACCGGCATGAAGTTAGTATCGCCTCCCCACCTGGGCACTACATGAGTATGGAGGTGCTCTGCTATCCCCGCTCCAGCAACTTTGCCCAGATTCAAGCCAATGTTGAAGCCAGTCGGTCTCATCACTTCTCTGAGAAGCTCCAGCACCATCTTGATGATGTCGAAGTACTCCTTTGCTTCTTCACCTGTTAGAACCTGCAAGTCTGCCGTATGGCGATAGGGGGCGACCATTAGATGACCCGGATTATAGGGAAAGGCGTTCAGGATCACAAAATTGTGTTGACCGCGGTAGAGGATAAGATTCGCCTCATCGTCATTCTCCGCGGGCTTCCGGCACAGAATGCAGTCGCTTTCTGGGGCCCTCTGCAGATACTCTATTCGCCATGGTGCCCAAAGGTGTTCCACTGAGCCTATATAGTATGCTCATTCTCGCTTAAGTGCAACGGGAGTCCCTGTTTGATGTTACGAATCCCCGACGCGGCAAATTGAGTTGACTACGATATTGAGTTCAGAATAGAATACTTCGGGGATAATATGCTGGAAATCTTGACCCAGAAGCTGACAGGTGTATTCAGTAAGCTTGGCAGGAAAGGCAAGCTTAGCGAAGGAGATATCGACGATGCCTTGCGCCAGATACGGATGGCGCTTCTGGAAGCAGATGTAAATTTCAAGGTGGTCAAGGAGTTCCTGTCCCCGGTGCGGGAGCGTGCCCTTGGCTCTGAAGTATTGCGCAGCCTGACACCGGCCCAGCAGATTATTAAGATCGTCAATGAAGAGCTGACTGCCATCCTGGGCGGAGAGCCCGGACGTTTGGCTTCAGTCACTCACCTGCCGGCAATTGCTTTGCTTGTAGGGTTGCAGGGCTCCGGTAAGACAACTACGGCGGTGAAGCTGGCCATTCAGCTAAGACATCTCGGGCAGCGTCCGTTACTGGTCGCTGCTGACACCCGCCGACCGGCTGCCATTGAACAGCTCAGACTTCTCGGTGAGCAAAACGATATCCCCGTATATAGCGAAGACATTAACGTAGCGCCGTCCATAGTCTGCCAGCATGCTCTGAAGCAAGCCAGGGAAAAGGGATCGACCTGGGTTATAGTAGATACTCAGGGGCGCCTGCACATTGACGAAGCCATGATGAAGGAATTGGCGGACATCAGGTCCCGTATACAGCCTTCAGAGGTGTTGCTTACGGTGGATGCCATGATCGGGCAGGATGCGGTACGGGTAGCTCAAGAATTCCACGGCCAAATCGGCCTCACCGGACTCATCCTTACCAAGATGGACGGGGATGCCCGAGGAGGAGCCGCCCTCTCCATTAGATCTGTTACCGGAGTGCCCATAAAATACCTGGGTACAGGTGAGAAGATGGATGCTCTGGAAACGTTTCATCCCAATCGTCTGGCGTCTCGCATTTTGGGCATGGGAGATATGCTCACCTTCATTGAGAGAGCAGAGACAGCCTTTGATCAACAGCAGGTCAAGAAACTGGAAGAAAAAATGCGCGCCGGCGGCCTTGACCTTGAGGATCTGCTCAGTCAAATGCATCAGATTCACAAAATGGGGTCGCTGGGGCGGCTGGTTGAGATGATACCGGGTTTCTCCAAGTTCTCCTCTCATCTACCGGATGCCGAAGGGGACGAACAGCTGAAAAGGATAGAGGCTATCATCCTGTCTATGACTTATGAGGAAAGGCGCAATCCAGCTATTATTGATGGCAGGCGGCGAAGCCGTATTGCGCGAGGGAGCGGCACCACACCCAAAGATGTTAACCAGCTTCTTAATCAGTTTCGCGAGATACAGAAGCTGACCAAGTCCATAACGCGAGGAAAGCTGCCCAAGAACCTAGGTGCCATGCTCGACATACCCTCAAGGTGAAGTCAGTCTAGATAGCCTTTGAGTTTTCGACTACGGGTGGGATGACGTAGCTTGCGCAGGGCCTTGCCTTCAATCTGCCGTATTCGTTCTCGAGTTACATTGAACTCTTTGCCCACCTCTTCCAGAGTCCGCGTATGCCCGTTCTTGAGACCGAATCTAAGCTGCAGCACCTTCTTCTCACGCTCGGTCAGTTCATTGAGCACTCTATCGATTTGCTCCTTCAGTAATTGCCGTGATGTCGCTTCAGTCGGTGCCAAACTGCCCTGATCTTCAACAAAATCGCCTAGCCGGCTATCAGAATCTTCGCCAATGGGCGTGTCCAGCGATATCGGCTCGCGGAAAAACAGGGCCATGACCCCTTCAACTTTTTCCGCCGGCATGTCCAAGCGCTTGCCGATCTCTTCGTAGCTTGGTTCGTGTCCGAGCTCTTGAATCAACTGCCGCGTCGCGCGTAACAGTTTGTTGATTGTCTCTACCATATGTACGGGAATGCGAATGGTACGAGATTGGTCAGCTATAGACCGACTGATCCCTTGCCTGATCCACCATGTGGCGTAAGTACTGAACTTGTAGCCTTTCCTATACTGAAACTTATCTACGGCCCGGATAAGGCCGATGTTTCCCTCCTGGATAAGCTCAAGGAGCGACATGCCATGGCCAATGTATTTCTTAGCTATGCTCACCACTAGGCGCAAATTCGCTTCGGTGAGATGCCTCTCCGATCCCTTTGCTTCGGTCTTTATCTCTTCGAAGTAGGCCCTGACCTCGCCGCTATGAGAATCGAGTTGAGACAAGAAACTCTCGTCAGTCACGATGGTCTTTAGTCTCTGCCACGAGATGTTATCTCTAGCCAGGAGCTGTGCTAATCGCGCAGGCAGGAGTCGACTGCTTATGGAAACGTTTACTATCGCTTCTTCGGCGGCGCCCGTTCCTTTGTCTATCCCTTTCACAATAGCGGATATCAGTGACGCATCTATGACGTCATCAACGGCGGAGCGAAATCCGGCATCCGTGATTGTCTCTGTCACGCTACGAGACGTGTCGATACCGATATGCTTTCCGACAACATACACAACAGAGTATGCTCTAGACAATTGAGCAAGCACCTGAATAACAACCTCAATGGGTGAAGGGTATTTCTTGTGTTTCTTGAAGTGGCTCTCTTCGATCCTTTCCAGGTATCTACCCATCTCTATCTTCTGGCATAGCGACTTCTCTTCATGGACATTGAGAAGCGGCACCCTCCCGATCTCCTGAAGATACATGCGAGCTGAGTCATCAGTCACCTCAAACTCGCTCAGTGGTGGAGCCGGCTTGGTTTCTTCAGCATCCTCCGGGAAGAGCTCTTCGATTCCGTCTTTCTCTTCAGCTTCCTCGGTCAAGGCAGCGGCGTCCTCGCCTTCAACTTCGTCGCCGAGTAAGCTCTCAGCCAATGCCTCATCACTGTTCACGTTCATGCTTTCTCTCTTGGTTGAATCCACTGTCTTTTCCCCTTCTTCTCAAAGACTTCCCGGAGTTGTTGCGCGGAACCTATTCCTTGCTCCTGTAGTTTCGACAACTCTGAACTTATGCCACCCTTCTCCCTCTCAACTTCAAGTATCGTTTCCTTCTCAGTTTCTAGTTTCCGGTATGATTTCTCTTTTAGACGTAGAATACAATAGCCTAGCTCAGATCGCCGCGTTCCTTCGCTTTCCCCTATGCCAGGCGGAAAAACCCTGCCAACCAAACAGCATAAGTGTTCCCTTAGACTGGCATCGAGTTCCGTTTCCAGGCCTGAAACATCAGACGAATATTGGCATTTAGCAAAGACCTCACGATTCTCTGTGCATTCGAAGTCTTCCACTGATAGGCCTCCGGCTAAAGCACGGAGCTCCGGGTACTGAAGGAGAAGCGCTAAGCAGTGTTCCTCAATAGGGCTAGATCCAAGCCCACGGGCAAGGCGGGATTGTTCCACTGGCCTGTCGAGCTTCGGACTCCTCCCAGCGGCTTTGTCTTCGCGCAGGGCGGCTCTTATGGTGGACTCCTCAATTCTCAACTCACGCGCCAGCTTTTGCAGGTAATGGAGTTTTTGCACAGGGTCCTTAATCTCGCGAATTGACGGCAGGAGTTTCTGTACGGCTAGCGACTTGTCTTTGGCCTTGTTGATATCGACTTTGCTTATTACAGACTGAAAGACGAAGTCTAGAATGGGCGTGGCCTGTTCTACCAGTTTTCGCCAAAGAGCGGCATCCTCTCTTATTACTTCGTCAGGGTCTTTGCCTGAGGGCAGCAAGATAACCTCTGCTTCGGCATTGGAATGAGCCAATATCGCTCTGCCGCGCAGGGTAGCTTCCTCTCCAGCTAGATCGGCATCAAGCGCCAGCGTTATGTTATTGGTTAACCCTTTGACAAGTCCCACCTGCTTTTCGGTTAAAGAGGTTCCCATTGAGCCAACCACATTCTGCCAGCCGTGCTGGTGAGCAGTGAGAACATCGGTATAGCCTTCCACGATTATCACTGCGCTCTTCTTTCTGATGGAGGACTTAGCCTTATCAATGCCATACAGGATGCTGCTCTTGTCGAAAACCGATGTTTGGGGTGAGTTCATATACTTGGGCAGGGAGTCGTCTAAGGCTCTGGCTCCGAAGCCGGTGACTCGACCCTGGATATCACATATAGGAAACATGAGGCGGTTGCGAAACCGGTCATAACTGCCGCCTCCTTCCTTTTCGAGTATCAGACCTGCTCCCAATAGTTCCTTTCCCTCGTAGCCTTTATCCAGCAAGTAGTTCTTGGCTGTTTCCCAGGTATCAGGACTGAAACCGAGACGGAACTCCTTGATGGTCTCGGGCGTCACTTTTCTTCTTGCCAGATAGCTTCTCGCAGCCTCACCCGCTTTGGCACTCAGGAGTAAGTGATGATAGTATTCAGCAGCTGCCTCGTTAAGTCGAAATAACTCCTCCTCCCCCTCGGGCGCTGCCCTGGCCGGCGCCTCAAGCGGGCCTACGGCGATGCCTTCCCTTTGAGCTAGAAGGCGAAGAGCCTGGCCAAAATCAATGCCCTCCTTCTTCATGATAAAAGAGAAAACGTCGCCACCGGTGCCACAGGCACCGAAGCAATGCCAAGTTTGCTGCTCAGGAAAGACGAAGAAGGAAGGATGTTTCTCACTATGGAAGGGGCACAAGCCTTTGAAGTTGCGCCCTGCTTTTTGCAGGGTGACATACTCGGAGACGAGCTCCATTATGCCCAGTCGCTGCTTTACTTCCCTGATTACGCTCATTGCGATATCTCTTCAGCTAACCTCAGTGCATATTGATCGGTCATTCCGGCAATGTAATCAATGACCTTCTGCTCCCTGCTGCCCGGTAAACAGACGAGTTCTCGCGGCAGTCCATCCTCATGCTCCAGGAAATGAGAATACAACAGATGTAGTATCTCTCTGGCCTTCGCCACCTCTTCTCCTCCTAGGCTGGGATTGTATACTCTGGCAAACAGAAACTGGCGGAGTATGTTAGCTGCTCTGAGGACTGCCGGGCTCATGCCTATGATCGGCTTGGTTGAATTGCCATTGTCACCAACCGACCGCGAGTAACTAATGATATCACAAACCAGGGTGTTAACTCGCTGTGAGTGCTTATGCCCTAGAGTTGCGGTTACCGGGCTGGGCAAATCACTATGAGAGATGACGCTGGCTCTTATGGCATCCTCGACATCGTGGTTAAGGTAGGCCACGATATCGGCTATCTTGCATATTTGCCCTTCCAGAGTATTGGCATCTCCCCATCCTTCTCCTAGGATTTCAGCTTGTCCCTTGGAGTGATTAAGGATGCCGTCTCGCACTTCCCAGGTAAGATTCAATCCCTGGCCCTCTTTCTCCAGCACATCGACTACTCGCAAGCTTTGCTCGTTATGCCTGAAGCCAGCGTGATATAGTTCATTGAGGACCTCCTCCCCTATATGACCGAAAGGCGTGTGTCCCAAATCGTGTCCAAGAGCAATAGCCTCAGTAAGGTCTTCGTTGAGGTCCAGTGCTCGAGCTATGGTCCTGGCTATCTGTGATACCTCCAGAGTATGAGTCAGTCTGGTGACATAATGGTCACCTGAGGGCGCGATAAAGACCTGTGTCTTATGCTTTAGCCGACGGAAAGCTTTGCAGTGGATGATACGGTCACGGTCACGTTGAAAATCCGTTCTTATGGGGCATGGCTCTTCCTTCCTCAGTCGACCCCGGCTGAACCTGCTCTTGGCGGCGTAACGGGAAAGAGCCTCTTCCTTCTTTTCCGTCTGTTCACGTATGTTGATTCTGCTAACCATTGAATCACTGTGGTCATAGCAAGTCAAAGAAAAGCCTTTCTTCTAAAACCCCGAAACGACCTCATGCCCTCACGCGCGTTCTCTTCTCAATTCTCGACTTAATCCTCTCTTCCACCTCTGCAACATGCAACCTTGTTGACAATATCACATCCGGGTTCAAAGACATGGAATCTATTCCACATTCAACTAGATAGTCGGCGAACTCGGGAAAATCACTCGGCGCCTGACCACATATTCCTATCTTCCTGCGTGGTTTATGACGGTGTGCTGCATCTATGACTTGCTTTATCAGCCTTTTCACCGCTTCGTTTCTTTCGTCGAATAGGCCCGCAACGAGTTCTGAATCTCTGTCTAGGCCGAGAGTCAGTTGCGTTAGATCGTTCGACCCTATGCTGAACCCATCAAAGACATCGGCGAATTCATCCGCCAGGATCACATTTGATGGTATCTCACACATCACGTACACTTCCAACCCGTTTTCCCCTTGCCTTAAGCCAAACTCTTCCATTGCTTTTATCACCTTTCTCCCCTCTTCTGGCGTCCGGCAAAACGGGACCATCACGTTCACGTTGGTCAACCCCATCTCATCCCTTATCTTCTTTATGGCCTGGCATTCCAGACCAAACGCAGGCTTGAACTTCTCATCATAATAGCGAGAAGCTCCTCTCCAACCTATCATCGGGTTCCTCTCTTCTGGCTCATAGCGATACCCGCCGACTAGATTGGCATACTCATTGGTCCTGAAGTCAGAAAAACGGACGATGACCTCGTTGGGATAGAAGCCCGCCGCTATCTTTGCTATTCCCATTGCCAGGTTGTCGACAAAGAACTGCTTTTTGTCCCTATACGCTGTGCTCCTTCGGTCTATCTCCTCAACTACTTCCTTCAGTTTGTCGTCTACCTGCGCTGTTTTCTTCAGCTCATCGTATTCTATCAGGGCCATGGGATGTATGCCGATATACGAGTTGATGATGAACTCCTCGCGCGCCAGGCCCACGCCATCATTGGGAATCTGACCTTGAATAAAGGCACCATCGGGAATGCCGAGGTTCATCATTATCTTGGTCTTGGGCCTGGGAATCCTACTCACCTCCACCTCATCTATCCTGTATTTCAGATTCCCTTTATAGATTCTTCCCACACCTTGCGAACAATCTGCCGTAACCTGCTTCACTTCCTTCAGCACCTCTGTCCCCGTGACGGTGCTGATTACACAGGGCACCCCGAGTTCGCGACTAACGATAGCTGCATGGCACGTCCTGCCGCCCTTGTTTGTGATTATGGCGCTGGCAATCTTCATGATTGGCTCCCAATCGGGATCTGTCATATCAGTGACCAGGACCTGACCGGTCTTGAACCGATAGATTTCACGACTGCCTTCTATTACATTCACCTCCCCCTGCCCTATCTTTGTGCCGACAGCTTCCCCCGTTAACAGCAGCTTCCCCTTTTCTTCAAGCTTGTAAGTCCTGAGCAAGGCTGAGTCCCTATGCGCATGCACCGTCTCCGGCCTGGCTTGAACTACGAATAGTTCCCCGCTTGTTCCATCCTTTGCCCATTCAACGTCCATAGGCCGGCCATAATGCTCTTCTATAATGCAGGCCCATCTGGCGAGAGTCAATACCTCATCGTCACTCAACACGAACCTTCTTTGCTCCTCAACCTTGACTTTCTTCGACTCCGTTCCCGTCCCATCTTGCTTATAAACCAGTTTCTCTTCCTTCGTTCCGAGCTTCTTCTCCACGATGGGGTTGAATCCTTTCTTCAGGGTTGGCTTGAAAACATAGAACTGGTCAGGACTTACAATGCCCTGCACCAAAGTCTCTCCCAGACCATAGGTAGCTGTTATGTAGACCACATCCTTGAAGCCAGATTCTGTGTCTATGGAGAACAGGACTCCTGAGCACGCTAAATCAGAGCGAACCATCTTCTGGATTCCGACCGAGAGGTAAACGCTGAAATGGTCAAACCCCTTATCCACCCGGTAGGAGATTGCCCGGTTTGTGAACAAAGATGCAAAGCATTCCATGACCTTTGCCACAAGTTCATCTTCGCCCTGCACGTTGAGATAAGTCATTTGTTGTCCGGCAAACGAGGCTGTAGGCAAGTCTTCGGCGGTGGCACTGCTTCTTACAGCAACATCAACATGCCTGCCATATTTGCTTTCCATCTCCCGATAAGCAGCTCTTATTTCGGCTTCCAATTCCGCCGGGCAAGGTGCAGTTCTTATCAGGTTCCTCACCTTTTCGCCCCTCTTAGACAAGCCCTTCATGTCATGTGTATCCAGGTCTGCCAAAACACGCTTGATTTCCTGACTGATGCCTGCCCTCTCCACCGTATGCTTATATGCTTCGGCGGTAATGGCAAATCCAAGAGGCACATTTATTCCCTTTTTGCTCAGATTTCTTATCATCTCACCAAGAGATGCGTTCTTGCCACCCACCAAAGCTACGTCCCCTGCGCCGATGTCTTCAAGCCACTTCACAAACTTCATGATTCTCCCTCCCATTTATACTCAGCAGTGGGGTCACATTCGTCCGTGCCATCTCCGCCAGATCTACATCCATGCTTAAGAGTCGCAAAACCAAGAAGGTAGGGCTGCATTATATCACCTTCCAAAAAAGGCCAAGGTAATGGGCCTCTCTGGCCTTACCTGTTTGGCTCTGCTGTAATCATCCTATCCTCTTACCATCTGTTGCAGTGCCATTCTGATCTTCTCCTCCAGGCTTAGCTCCTCAGAACCTGAGAGCCTGGAGACGGCCCTGGCGGCTTCCGTCAGAGAGTAGCCCAAGCCCGTCAACGCGGCTATGACATCGGCACTCTCCGGAGCCGAAGGCAAGGCTACCTCTTTCCACTCCTTCTCCAACTTATCTCTGAGTTCAATGACAAGGCGGTCGGCCGTTTTCTTGCCAATTCCGGGCGCTTGACATATGAGGTCAGTATTGCCGCTGGCTATAGCCATGACCAGCTGTTGGGGATTCAAGGCAGAGAGGAGGCCCAAAGCGACCTTTGGACCGATTCCTGAGACAGAAACGAGGTTTCCGAACAGAGCCAGTTCCTCACCGGAGGCAAAACCATAAAGAGAGACATTATCCTCCCTCAAGTGGAGATGGGTATGGAGGATAACCTTACCTTCTACAGCTCCTAATTGGCCTAAAGTGAAGCCGGAAACATATACGCGAAAACCTATCCCGCCAACGTTTATGATGATAGAATCGTTACCACGATGTTCCAGTGTCCCTTCTAATGTGGCTATCATTTCGATCCATGCTCAGTAAGCCAGCGGTTGAGGCGACTCTGCTGAATGTGGCAAATCGCTACAGCCAGGGCGTCGGCAGCATCGCTAGGCTGAGGCAGCTCAGTGAGTCCGAGCTGGATTCTTACCATCTCTTGAACCTGTTGTTTATCGCTCTGTCCATAGCCGGTTATCTGCTGCTTTATCCTGGTTGGCGAGTAATAGTGGACAGGCAACCCCTTGTTGGCAGCTGCCAGTATAGCAATGGCTTGTGCTCTGCCAATAGCGAAGGCTGACCTTACGTTGTGACCGATGAAGGGATCCTCGATAGCTACTTCGCTCGGTCTGTGATTAGCGATTATCTGGCTCAATCCGTCGTATAGAGAGCGCAGTCTTTCCTCCATGGGAACTCGAGACGAGACACTGATCGCCCCACAGTCCACCATATGCATTTCCTCTTCGCCGTTTACTATACCGTAGCCCAGATTCACAGTACCGGGATCAACGCCAAGAATGCGCATATCAAGTCCGACCGCGCAGCTTTTCCGAAGTAGCATCAGAAAAGTCGATATTGGAGAAAACACGCTGCACGTCCTCCAATTCTTCCAGTTGATCAAGGAAACTCAGGGCCTGAACCGCTTTGCCTTCATCCAGCAGCACTGTACTCTTGGGGAGTAGGGACAGCTCTGCCGAAATCACATGCTCCTTCTCTTCAATGACCTTTCTCACCTCTTCCAGATCCTCCGGCCGTGTGTATATTTCCACATAACCCTGTTCGGTCTTGACATCCTCAGCTCCGGCATCGATGGCTCGCAGTGCTATCTCTTCAGCATCTCGAGCATCGCTTTCTACGGTGATTACTCCTCTATTCTCGAAGAGCCAGGAGACACAACCACTCTCACCAAGATTGCCGCCGTGGCGGGTCAAGAGCCGGCGCACGTCCTGAACAGTGCGATTACGATTGTCGGTCAGGGTCTCTATCAAGACCGCTATGCCTCCTGGTCCATAGCCTTCGAATTCCACCTCCGTCAAGACAGCTCCCCCAGACTCACCGCTACCCCGCTTTATGGCTCTCTCGATATTATCCGACGGCATGTTATTATCACGGGCTTTCTGCACCGCCAAACGTAGCTGGAAATTGCTTTCCAGACTAGATCCACCTTGTCGTACCGCAAGTATGATCTCGCGAGCAAGCTTAGTGAACAGCTGCCCGCGCCTGGCGTCAGCTACGCCCTTCTGACGCTTGATCTGCGCCCACTTAGAATGCCCTGACATTGTTGCCCTTCACATCAATTCTAACATCGGGGCACCTGCAGGTAAAGCGGGATATGTTCTTGACTAGTTGCACTGTTCTTGCACTTGTGGCATAATAAGCGAGACCTTTAAATCAGTCCAGTGAGGCTGGTAAGGGGACATATGCTAAAGCAACCCGCAATAGAAGCCCCGATCAAGACCTCTTGCCAGTTTCAGGGCAGGAGGTTTTTCTATGCCTGAAAAGGTTGTCCTGACCTCAAGGGAGATGGCGCGGGCGTTAGCTCGTATTGCTCATGAGATCGTAGAGAGGAACAAGGGTGCAGAAGGTATCGTCCTCGTGGGCATGCAGACCCGGGGAGTACCTCTAGCCAGACGTATAGCCCAGATAATCGAAGCCTTTGAAGGAATTCCGGTCCCTGTGGGTGCTCTGGACATAGGCCTTTATCGCGATGACATTGCGCCTTCGGAACCGAAGTTGGCCAATCAAAGCCGCACTGATATCCCTACCAGTATCACCGATAGGCGAGTAATCCTCGTTGATGACGTTCTTTGTACTGGACGAAGCATTCGCGCTGCGATGGATGCTTTGACGGATCTGGGGCGTCCCGGCTTCATTCAACTGGCAGTGCTTGTCGACCGCGGCCATCGGGAGTTCCCAATCCGGGCCGATTACGTAGGCAAGAACATACCCAGCTCCAAGCACGAGGAGATACAGGTTCAACTGGAAGAGACTGACGGCGTGGACGAAGTGGTAATCGGGAGCCTGGTCAGGGGGCAGCTATTCGGAGGACATTGAAGGAGAGACAGTCATGAAGCTGACAAATAGGAATCTTGTGACCATAGACGATGTATCCAACGACGAAATGGAAGCTCTCTTCTGCCTGGCAGACGATATGGCCAACTCCTTAGACTCGCAGTACGGACTATGCCAGGGTAAGATCATGGCCAGCCTGTTTTTTGAGCCCAGCACCAGGACGAGGCTGTCTTTTGAAGCTGCGATGCTCCGGCTTGGAGGTCGTGTCATAAGCGCGGTTGACGTCGGTGCCACTTCTCTGGCCAAAGGCGAAAGCATTGCTGATATGGCCAGAGTGGTCGGGAGCTATGCCGACGTAATCGTCATCAGGCATCCCTGGGAG
The DNA here is from genome assembly GCA_004376695.1 of Dehalococcoidia bacterium. Taxonomy (GTDB): domain Bacteria; phylum Chloroflexota; class Dehalococcoidia; order GIF9; family AB-539-J10; genus RBG-13-51-36. The sequence continues at coordinate 17,017 of SOJB01000059.1, forward strand.
GGAGCAGCCAGGGTCGTCGCCGACTACGCCGGCGTTCCCGTGATAAATGCCGGCGATGGGGGCCATGAGCATCCGACTCAGACCTTGTGCGATCTGTATACCATCAGAAAGCAGAGGCGGACCCTTAAGGCGCTCAGAATTGCCCTTTGGGGAGACTTAAGACACGGGCGAACAATACACTCGCTGATCTATGCCCTGGCCAGACTCGGCGCCTCTATCCTCTTCTGTCCCGGCCCGGGGCTTGAGCTGCCGGAGCATGTTCTGAGAAGGCTGAGCACGGAATACAAAGGGGAGCTAAGAAGATGTGCGAATCTCAACCAGGGACCTGAGAGGGAGCTTTTCCCTATCGATGCCGTATACATAACTCCGAGCAGCCCACATCAACTCGCCATGCTGCCTGACATAAGCGTTCGAGTGGAGTTGAAGGCAGGGGTTGATGCGCTTTATGTCACCAGGCTCCAAAAGGAAAGACAGGCGCCCACGGTTGAGCAACAGGAGTTGAAGAAGAAGTACCCGGTAGTAGATAAAGAACTCCTCAAGGGAAAGGAGTTTGCGAAAACACTCGTTATGCATCCACTGCCCCGTGTTGACGAGTTGGCTTGCGAGGTGGATTCCGACCCCAGGAGCATGTACTTCAAGCAGGCGGCTTACGGGATCCCCGTCAGAATGGCGCTCATAGCCATCTTGCTGGGCACCAGGGATGTCGCGATTTCCAGAGAATACAATTCCTTCGCTCAGAAGGTAGAACATCCCGTCTATAAGCGGGATTCGGGAGTGAAGTGCTGCAATACAAACTGTGTCTCAAACCAGGAAACAGAAACGAAGTACATGAGGCCTGAGTTCAGAATAGTCAGTAGTGAGCCTCTGACCTTGCGCTGCATCTATTGTGAGCACGAGCTTCATGCCAAATATGTTGCCAGCTCAGATTGGCATCAGGGGAAGCTGGAGAACAAGAAATATCACAGCGCTAATAGCCATTGGGCACGGAAGATCAAGCCGGGGAATTTGATTATCTTCGCCTCGGAAGATGAGGCTCAGGCTCAGCAGTTTAAGCCCAGCAGCTATGTCACACGATGAATAGGGAAGCCACGTTCCTGCTTATCTACGGCGGCCGCATAATCGATCCCAGCCAGGGCATAGATCAAGTTGGGGACATACTCATTGTTGAGGGCAGCATCGCGCAGGCAGGAAGCCCCATCATTCAGAGACCTTCGTTTTCCGCCATGCTGGGCAAGGCGCAGCAACTGGACGCCACGGGACTGGTTGTTTGTCCCGGCTTTGTCGACCTCCACTGCCACCTCCGGGAGCCAGGTTTCGAAGATAAGGAAACAATCGCCACAGGGACAAAAGCAGCCGCCACAGGTGGTTTCACCACTGTCTGTTGCATGGCGAACACCGAGCCTCCTCTCGATACCGCTGCCGCCATCGATCAGATGAGGCAGAGAATAGATAAGGACAGCCTGGTTGCCGTTCTTCCCGTAGGCTGTGTCACCAAAGGTCGAAAAGGTAAGGAGTTGACCGTAATGGCAGGACTGGCTGAAGCTGGTGTGATTGCTTTCAGCGATGATGGCGACCCTGTGGCAAGCTCGCAGATTATGCGTCACGCCATGAGTTACAGTCGTAGCCTGGGCTTGCCGGTAATCGACCACTGTGAAGACAAGGCATTGAGCGGAGGTGGAATCATAAACGAAGGACGAATATCTACTGAAACAGGTTTGAAGGGGATTCCCGCAGCCGCCGAGGAGGTTATGGTAGCCCGCGATCTAATACTGGCCAAGATGACTGAAGCCAGAGTTCACATCGCCCATGTTAGCACCAAAGGCTCCGTGGAGCTTATTCGTCGTGCCAAGGAAGAAGGGATTTCGGTAACCGCCGAGGCGACACCCCATCACCTGACCTTAACCGAAGAGAGTATTATCGACGAGGCCCGAAACAAATCCTTTGATACCAACGCCAAGGTAAATCCGCCCCTGCGCACGGAAGCTGATATCGAAGCACTGATTAAGGGATTGGGCAACGGGGTGATCGATGCTATCGCCACTGACCATGCGCCACATGCCGTGGGGGACAAGAGCTGCGATTTGAAGTCAGCGGCTTTCGGCATCAGCGGCTTCGAAACGGCTTTTGGCTGCCTCATGGGCCTGGTGCACCAGGGAGAGATAAGCCTTGTCCGATTACTCTCTAAACTAACTTGCGAGCCGGCCAAAGTCATCGGCAGAGAAGGTGAACTGGGCACCTTGAAAGCAGGAGTTCTCGCTAATGTCACCATACTTGACCCCGACCGGGAATGGATAGTGAATACCCGCGACTTCGCCTCCAAAGGCAAGAACACTCCTTACGATGGCGTTAAGCTCAGGGGTAAGGTAATGGCTACTATAGCAGACGGCAAGATAGTCTATGTAGATGGCTCGTTGCCGTCGTCTGCCACCTCCCTCGAAAGAAAGAGGATATAGGTGATGGTGAAAGAACGTCATGGCTAAGAAGGCGATTCTGGTTCTCGAGGACGGGTCAGTTCATGAAGGCCACGCCTTTGGAGCCGAGAGTACTGCCTTTGGAGAAGTTGTTTTCGATACCAGTATGACTGGCTATCAGGAGATGCTCACTGACCCATCCTTTGCTGGTCAGATTCTGGTTCCTACGTATCCCTTGATTGGCAACTATGGCATCAATGAATGTGATTCTGAATCCAGGCAAATCCAGGTGAGGGGCCTAGCCGTTCGGGAATACTGCTCCCGACCCAGCCACTGGCAAAGCACCAGCACTCTGCATGGGTTTCTGCTCGCTCATGGCATTCCTGGCATCAGTGGACTGGATACCCGCGCCCTGACTCGTCGTCTGAGGTCAGCCGGGGTGATGATGGGCATTATCAGTTCAGACATGACCGTTGAGGAGGCTTTGAAGGAACTAGAGAACATCCCTGGCTACGATGTTACTGATTTTGTACGCCAGGTCAGTACTGAGAAGGCATATGAATGGCAGTCCGTTGCGCCCGTGACTGCGAATCCGATTTCGTCTCCCTTGAAGGGAGGGGATGAAGGCGATGGCGAACCAGAACAATGTCACGTCGTGGTGATCGACTATGGCTTGAAATACAGCATTCTGCGCATACTGAGCCGGCTTGGTTGTCGGATAACTGCGGTTCCGTGCACCGCTTCACCAGAAGACGTCCTCGCCCTGAAGCCCGCCGGGATTGTCTTATCACCGGGCCCAAGCAACCCTGCTCTCCTTGACGATATGACGAACACAGTCAGAGAGCTTATCGGACGAAGGCCCATAATGGGGATTTGCCTGGGACATCAGCTTATAGGTAAAGCCTTCGGTGCCGAGACCTTCAAGCTCAAGTTTGGACACCGGGGCGGCAACCATCCTGTGCGGGATTTGGCTACGGGCAGAGTCTATATCACTGCTCAGAATCACGGCTATGCCCTGGACGCCGACACTTTGAAAGGAGGACTCGGGGTCAGCCACATAAACCTGAACGACGGCACGGTGGAGGGCGTGCAGCACCGGGACCTGCCCATCCTGTCCATTCAATACCACTGCGAAGCTTCCCCCGGCCCGCTGGAAAACATGTATTTTTTCGACAGATTTCTGGAGATGGTGAGGGGTCACGGCAGGAGAAACAGAGGAAATGGCCGAAATATCTAAAGTCCTAGTCATTGGCTCAGGGCCGATAATCATCGGGCAGGCAGCGGAGTTCGACTATTC
>SOJB01000139.1 GCA_004376695.1 Dehalococcoidia bacterium
TCAACACCATGAAGCAGAACGGCGACCTGCCGCAGGATATCATCTTCAAAGTCTCCATCTTCGCCGGGCACGCCAATGCTGCCGGGGTAAAGCTGCTGGAATCACTGGGGGCGGGAAGCTGCAACCCGGTGGCCGACCTCACCCTTCCTCAGTTGGCCTCTATACGGAAGGTTGTGAGCCTGCCGCTGGACGTCCACATCCAGCTCTGGGCCTCCATGGGTGGCTATAACCGGATTTACGAGACGCCGGAGATAGCCCGGGTGACCTCGCCCTGCTACTTCAAGATGGAGCCCGGGCCGGGGCTGGCGATGTACATGCCGTGGGGCACGCCTGAAGACGGGCTGGCAGAGCTGGCAAGAGAGAAGGTCCGCTCCACCAAGAACATCATTGAGCTTATCGAAGAGGTCCATCCCGGACTCAAGCTATCAAAGCAGGGCGTGGAAGATCTCAGGGTGCCCTTGCCGAAATGACGAAGGAGGCTGAGAAACAGATGCCTAAGAAAACCGTGCTCGACTTCATGGAGATGAAGAAAAAGGGTGATAGAATCACCTTCCTCACCGCCTACGATTTCCCCATGGCTAGTTTCTGTGAAAAGGCTGGCATGGACATGGTGCTGGTAGGTGACAGTGCGGCTATGGTGGTCCACGGCCTGCCCGGAACGGTGCCCATGACCATGGACCAGATGATTCAGCATTCCCAGATGGTCAGGCGAGGCGCTCCCAACACCTTTGTCATCGGCGATATGCCGTTCCTTTCTTACCAGGTCTCGAGGGAAAGTGCCATCGAAAACGCCGGCCGCTTCTTCAAAGAGGCGAGCGTGGATGCCATTAAGCTGGAAGGGGGACGTCGGGTCGTCAAGCAGATTGAGGGAATAGTCGAGGCGGGAATGTCCGTGATGGGACACATCGGCCTCACCCCGCAGAGCTCCGGTCAATTGGGCGGCTTCAGGGCGCAGGGGCGCACCGCAGAAGCGGCAATGGAGCTGATTAAGGACGCCCTGGCCGTAGAGAAGGCGGGCGGCTTCGCACTGCTTGTAGAGGCGGTCCCTCCCGAGGTGGGCAGAATCATCACCGACATGCTCAAGATACCGGTGCTGGGTATCGGCGCCGGCATGCACACGGACGGTCAGTTGCTAATCGTCGGCGATATGCTGGGCTACTTCGAGGCGTTCACTCCCAAGTTCGTCAAGAAGTACGCCGAACTGGGTGCGACTATTGAGAAAGCCTTCTGTGAATTCAGTGAAGAAGTGAGGACGGGGAAGTTCCCTGAGGAAAAACACTGCTACCGTATGCTTGAGGGGGAACACGAAAAGCTGGAGACACTGCTCAGGGAAACGCCTCAGGATCCCAGGTAGGACTGAGGACTTTGGGTCACGAATCGGGGCAGGCGAGTTCTGTTACCAGGAGCTCCAGGGCCAATTTATCGTTGTACTTGCCGGTCTTAATGGCTAGGTCTGTTTCCAGGAGCTTGCCGTAAGCCCGTTTTACGCCGTCCAGGTCATACAATCTGGCCTGGCGAAGCGTTTTGTCCAGGGGATAGCTTGATTTCAGCCCTAGCCTATCCTGAATCTGAGGACGGGACAGTCCCGGCTCCAGGTCTCTGGCCTGGGCTATGAGGCGGAATTGCCTTGTAATCATGACCAGGATATGCGTCGGTGCCATACCGTCATGATATAGCCGGTGAAGTACCCGCTGAGCTAACTCGGTTCGCCCTTCAGCCACCGCGTCCACCAGGGCAAAGATGTTAGCCTCCTGGACATGACTTGTCAGTTGTCCGACGTCATCTTCGCTGATAGGTCGCTCCTGGCAATAGAGAAGTAGTTTCTGGATTTCGCCGCTCATCGCCCACAAGTCTCCACCTATGAGCTCGGCGAGCAAATCCACGGCCTGGGAGTTGATATCGCCGTCCTCTTCCTTCACGCGTTGCTGTATCCAGGCCTTCAGGTTCCTGTCGCGCAACAGGGGGAAATTTCTCACTTCACCCAAGGGCGAGAGCTGCTTTAACATAGGATTGTGTCCTTTCACCTCCCCGTCGACCAGGACCAGCACAGTAGTTGCCGGCATGTGCCCGGTGTAATCAGCGAGGCCTTCCCACTCCCCTAGCCCGCCTCCCGATTTCGTAACACGTTTGCCGGATCGTGGCCTGCTTTGTTTGGGCTCAAAGCGTG